>CABRZY010000005.1 GCA_902475475.1 uncultured Collinsella sp. | reverse complement strand
CAAGCTCGCCCGCAACATGGTGACGCCGTGACCGGCGCAGAGCCCTTCTGGCGGGCGGCAACAATAGCATGGCCGATCTCGTGATAAGAAACGACCTGCTTCTCGTGGTCGGACAGCACCGTGGACTTGCGCTGCTGACCGGCGATGACGACCTCCACCGACTCCTCAAAGTCATCCTGGGTTGCACGCTTGCGACCCTCGCGAACGGCGCGCAGAGCGCCCTCGTTGATGATATTGGCCAGGTCGGCGCCCGAGGCACCGGGCGTGGCGCGGGCAATCGCGGTCAGGTCGATCGGCGGCTGCGTCTTCACGCTCTTGGCATGCAGCTCGAGGATGTTCTTGCGGCCGGTCAGATCGGGCAGCTCAACGGGGATGCGGCGGTCAAAACGACCGGGGCGCAGCAGGGCCGGGTCAAGGCTGTCGGGACGGTTGGTGGCAGCGAGGACAACGATACCCTTGTGGTTATCGAAGCCATCCATCTCGGTCAGCAACTGATTGAGCGTCTGCTCGCGCTCGTCGTTGCCGCTAAAGCCGCCGCCATCGCGCTTCTTACCAATAGTATCGATCTCGTCGATAAAGACGATGCACGGGGCCTTTTCCTTGGCCTGCTTAAACAGGTCGCGCACCTTGGCGGCGCCACGGCCGACGAACATCTCGACGAACTCAGAACCCGAAATGCTAAAGAACGGAACACCAGCCTCGCCGGCAACAGCCTTGGCTAGCAGGGTCTTACCGGTACCCGGAGGGCCGACAAGGAGAGCACCGCGCGGCAGCTTGGCGCCAATCTCCTCGTAGCGCTGCGGCTTCTCCAGAAAGTCGACGACCTCCTTGAGGGACTCCTTGGCCTCTTCCTGGCCGGCGACGTCCTTAAAGGTCACGCCCACGTCCTTGGAGGCGATCACGCGCGCGCCGGACTTACCCAGTCCGCCGCCGCCAAAACCGCCGCCGCCAAAGTTCATCGACGGACCGTCATCGCCCATGGCCTTCTTCATGCGGCGGTTGAGCCACCAGCCGATCAGGAAGAAAATCGCCATGGGAAGGATAAGGGTGAGCAGGTAGTAGGTCATCAGACCCGAGTTCTTATCGGGAACGACCGACTCCAGTGAAGCACCGGACTCAAGCACGCGATCGGTAAAGCCCGCGTCATTCGGAACACCGGTCGTCTTGTAGGCGATGTTCTCGTCCTCGCCCTTCTTGGTGTAATAAATCGTGTAATCGTCCGTGTTGTACTCGACCTTGTCGACACTCTTCTTATCGAGCGCTTTGACAAACGTCGAATAATCGGTCTTCGTAATCTGCTGCGTGTGACCGATGTTGGGGAACAGAACGGTCGAGAGCACGAGGTAGACGACGAAGGCGATGAGCACGTAGAGGATCATATTCCGTCTACGTTTGTTGTCATCCATCTCCATCTGTTTGAACTCCATCTACTGGGGTTGATAATGCTTTCTAGAATACCCAACCCGAACGGCGATAAACCGACGCTGGGCACGAAAGGACAGAGATGGCATCACTGGAAGTCGGCAAGGTTCAAATCTATACGGGCGACGGCAAGGGCAAGACGACGGCTGCTTTGGGGCTCGCCTTGCGCGCGACGGGCTACGGACTCGACGTGTTTATGCTGCAGTTTGCCAAGAAACTGCACTGCGCCGAGCATGATGCGGCGCCCCGTTTGGGTCTGCGCATCGTACAAGCCGACCGCGACACGCCCGAGGCCTGCGCCGCACAGATTCTGGAGCTCGCACGCGAGCAAATATCACAGGTCGACGTTCTGATTTTGGATGAACTCGGAGAAGCCATGCACCGAGGTTTTGTGACACGCGAGGATATGGAAGCGCTGATCGCGATGAAACCCGACACCACAGAGCTCGTACTGACCGGCCGCGGGCTGCTGCCGTTGGCCGACCTCGCGGACTTAGTCACCGAAATGCGCCCCGTCAAACACTACTTCGACGAAGGCCTCCTAGCCCGCCAAGGCATCGAATACTAGTCATTACAGGCGTCACCAATGACTAGGCGGTGGCGCGGCCGAGCCAGTTGCCGCTGTGATGGTAGACGGTGAACATCATGGCGGTGATTACCCAGGTTACGGGGTAGACAAGCAGCAGGTGCTCAAGCGACGGATCGAACGGCATAATCGCAAACACCCAGATCACCCTGAGCACGACAGTGCCAAAAATCGTGAGCAGCATGGGCTGCAAGCTCACGCCGGCACCGCGAATGGAACCCGACGCGTTTTCGATAATCGAGAAGATCGCGTAGAACGGCGCGATGAAATGAAGAATCGTCGTGGTGTACGCCGAAATCGAAGCATCGTCGACAAACAGACGCGACAGCGGACCCGAGAACACCAGGAGCACGGCAGACAGGCCACCAATGAGCATAAACGACAGCACGAGCGACGTATGGTAGCCCTTGCGCATGCGCTCATAGTTGCGCGCGCCAAAGTTCTGTGCCGAGAACGTGGTGATCGACACGCCGAGCGCCTCGGTCACCATCCAGATAATGCCATCCAGGCGCCCAGATAGACCCCAAGCAGTCGTGACATCGGCGCCAAACGAATTAACCGACACCTGGATCAGCACGTTCGAGATCGAATAGGCAGCCGATTGAAAACCGAGTGGCAGACCACACGAGATCATACTCTTGCAAATACCGCGATCGATACCGAGCTTAGACAGCGAAAGACGCCATGCACCCGGAGCGCGCATCATGCGCAACACGATCATCGTTGCATTGGAGCAAATGGTCAGCGCCACTGCGATGCCGCAGCCCAGCGCCTCCATATGCAACACAGCGACAAAGATGATATCCAGCACCACGTTAACAAGGCAGCCAGAGGCAATGATCACGGCGGGCCCGCGCGTGTCGCCCACGGCACGCAGCAGTGCGGTTCCCATATTCAGCAGCAGCGCCGCAACCATCGCGGCAAAATAACAGCGAGCATAGGCCACACCCTCGGCCAATAGTTCATGCGGCGTGTTCATAAGCACCAGCATGGGCTCAACGAACACTATGCCAAGAATCGAGAAAGCGATACCGCCCACCAGCGCGAGCGTCATGGCTGTATGGACCGAACGACTCAGTCGCTCATCATCGTGCTGGCCAAAATACTGACCGGTAATGACCGCGCAGCCGGCGCCAACGCCAACGCAAAAGCCAATGCAGAGCTCGGTGAGGACCATCGTGGCCTGAATGCCGCCCAGCGCGAGCTTGCCGCCAAACTGGCCAACGATATACGTACCGATAAGCGTGTAGGCCTGCTGAAAAAACGAACTAAAAAAGATGGGAACGCACAGCGACAGCAATTGCTGCCAAATGACACCTTGCGTTACATCGATCGCCGTAGATTTCTTAGCCACACGCCCTCCCCACACGCATACGTCAAACAGCAAAACAGCATTTTAAAACCAAAGCCAAATCCAGCTTAGCACCGACTGGCGGCGACCGAAACACCCCGAATTAGAGCACAGTGCGGAATAACTGCCTAGTGATACAAACCCGGCTGGTAGTGATACTCATTGCTCACGTGCGGACACAGCTGCCAAAAGGCGACGGCGCTCGCCGCGGCCACGTTAAGCGAATCGACCCCGTGCGCCATCGGAATGCGCACCGCGTGGTCACAGCCGGCAATGGTCTTGGCGCCCAAGCCGGCACCCTCGGTACCCATAAAGATCGCCAGGCGATCAACCTCCTGCAGCGCAGGATCGTCCAGCGAAACGGAGTCGTCCGTCAGCGCCATCGCAGCGCACGAAAAACCGGCTTCGTGCAGTGCCGCCAGGCCATCGTGCGGCCACACACGAGCCTCGCTGCCAATACGCGTCCACGGCACCTGAAACACCGTGCCCATGCTCACGCGGGCCGAGCGACGGTACAGCGGGTCGCAGCACGTCGGACTGACCAAAATACCGTCGACATTGAGCGCGGCGGCCGAGCGGAAAATCGCACCCACGTTCGTGTGGTCGACAATACCCTCGAGCACGCACACGCGCACCGGGCGCTCCCCCGCCGCCTCGACGACGCCACCCAAGAACTCATCAACCGGAATCTGCCGCGGGCGACGAAACGCCGCGAGCGCACCGCGCGTCACGTTAAAGCCCGTCAGCTGCTCCATGAGTTCCATGGAAGCCACGAACACAGGAACCGGACCTGCGCCCTCGCGCACAACCAGGCGCTCAAACAGCGGCATCATCTGGTCGAGCCAGCGTTCGCCCAAAAGAAAGCTCACCGGCTCATATCCGGCGCGAACCGCGCGCTCGATAACCTTGGCACTCTCGGCGATAAAGATGCCCTTTTGCGGCTCTAGCACGCAGCGCAGTTCACGCTCGGTCAGTCGCACGTAGGCATCGAGCCGCTCGTCCTCGAGCGAATCAATTCGCAGAACCTCAACGGCATCAGTCATAGCAGCCTGCCCGCACCCTTCTTTACAGCACATCTATACCAAACGAGGCGACGCTAAGCGCCGCCCCATACATTCAATCAACCCGATAATACCGTTCACGCCAGGCGATTTACGCCTCAACGCGACGATACGTCACGAACTCATAATCGACACCCTCGTCGCCCTCGCCCGAGGCAATCGTGGCAACACCGCCACGCCACGCAATCTCCCACGCGGGATCGGCGTCCAAATCGGGAAAGTACGTGTCCACGGCATGAGTGCAATGGTTGTGCGTGACCTCGGCCTCGGCGCAATACGGCAAAAACTGCCGATAGACATCGCCGCCACCGATCACCCAGGCAACGAGCTCATCGGCAACCGCAGAGAGCGCTTCGTCAACGCTATGCACCACGTCGACGCCCTCGCGGGTAAAGCCCATATCGCGCGTAAGCACGATATTGCGGCGGTTCTTGAGAGGACGCCCGCCGGGAAAACTCAGCAGCGTCTTGCGTCCCATGATAACCGGGCAGCCCTTGGTGCAGGCCACAAAATGGCGCATATCGGCGCGATTGGACACCACCATGTCGCCCTCGCACCCAATGCCCCAATCGTCACACACGGCAACGATAGCAGATAGCTTACACGTCATGAGCACCACCTACACCGCAATGGGAATGTTCTTGACCTGCGGGCCGTGCTCATAGCCCTCGACGATCAGGTCATCGGTCGTAAACGCATAGAAGTCATGCACATCGGGGTTGAGCGTTACCTTGGGTGCCGCAAACTGCGGACGCTCGATAAGCTCGCGGACGATATCGACATGACGATCATAGATATGGGCATCGGCAATCACATGCAGCAGCTCACCCGGAATCATATCGACCGACTGTGCGACCATCATCAGCAAGATGGCGTACTGGCACACGTTCCAGTTATTCGCAGCCAAAATGTCTTGGCTGCGCTGGTTGAGAATCATGTTAAGCGTCGGCTTGTCGTCCTGCGGACGCTGCGTGACGTTATAGGTCACGCTGTAGGCACACGGATACAGGTGCATCTCGGACAAGTCGCTAAACACATAGGTGTTCGTCATAATGCGACGGCTATATGGCGTGTGATTGAGGTCGTACAGCACACGGTCCATCTGGTCGAAGTCGCCCTCGGCGTAATGGCTCTTCTGACCAATCTGATAGCCGTAGGCTTTACCGATGGAACCGGTCTCATCGGCCCACTCATCCCAGATATGGCTGTTGAGATCATGCACGTTATTGGACTTCTTTTGATAGATCCACAGAATCTCGTCCATGGCAGACTTAAGCGCTGTACGACGCAGGGTGAGCGCGGGGAACTCCTCGCGCAGATCATAGCGCGCCGTGACACCAAAGTTTTTAATGGTATAGGCAGGGGTGCCGTCCTCCCACACCGGACGGACCTTTTGGCCCTCGGTGGTGGTGCCATGGTCCAAGATATCGCGGCACATGGTTACAAACTGCTGATCAGCTTTGCTCATTGACCCTCCTGTCAGTCGCCTATAAGCGAGATTTATTGTAGCCCAGGCGCACGCGGCCCCACAGCCCAAACATAAGCCCTCATTTTCTGACATATGCCAGAAATTCCTTGCGCAAATCCGCACGTTCGCTATTCTATTGTTGACATATGTCAGATTTGGAGAGTGTATGGCTGGAAGACGCGAAAAACTGCGCCGCGTTGGGATCATCCCCGAATATCGCGGCTTTAACCCCGATGGCCTTGCCAGCGGAGACGCTATCGATATGACGGTCGATGAGCTCGAAGTACTGCGCCTGTGCGATCTGGAGGGCCTCAATCAGGAGGCCGTCGCCCAGCAGATGGGCATCGCCCGTGCAACGGTGGCGGCCATTTGCAGCCGCGCGCATCGCAAGGTGGCCGATGCGCTGGTCAACGGACGAGCGCTCGTCATCGAGGGCGGCAATATCGCGTACTCCCCCATCGCCTCGACAACGGCCGCATGGCCAGCAAAGGAGGTCGGCACCATGAGGGTGGCAACGACGCACGACAACGGCAACATCTTTATGCACTTTGGCCGCAGCGAGCAGTTCAAGATCTACGACATCCAGGATGGCAAGGTGCTCAACGAGCAGGTCGTAGGCACCGGCGGCACCGGCCACGGCGCCTTGGCGGGCCTGCTTGCCAACGGTGGCGTTGACACGCTCATTTGCGGCGGTATCGGCGGCGGCGCTATCAACGCGCTTGCCCAAGCCGGCATCACGGTCTATGCGGGCGCCCAGGGCAGCTGCGATGCCTGCGTCGAGGCCCTCATTGCCGGCACGCTCGCACAGAACGGCGAGGCCACCTGCGACTGCCACGGTCACCACGACCATGACGGGCACGAAGGCTGTGGCTGCCACTAGCGGCAAGCACCTCGTCGAGAACGCGCTTCCACGCGTGCGACAACCAGCGAACAAACGGCGAAGGCCGCCTGGAATACCATCCAGGCGGCCTTCGCCATACACGACTCAACCAGTCGTTACTTCTTGTTGCGCATCTGCGCTTCCATCTGGCGCAGCAGGTCCATATCGGACTTGGGGCCGCCCGTTCCCAGGCCACCCATGCCGCCCAGGCCCATGGCATCCAGACCGGGAATATTGGGCATGCGCATCTTCTTGCCCTTCTTGCCCTTTTTGCCCTTCTTGCCGCCGGCCTGCGCCTGATTGGCCATCGTGCGCATGCGGCCCATCATCTTATTCATCTCTCCCCACTGCTTCATAAGGCTATTGACCTCGGTGGGGGTCACGCCGGCGCCCTTGGCAATGCGGGCACGGCGCTGGCCGTTGATGATGGAGGGGCGAAGGCGCTCCTCCTTGGTCATCGACATGATGATGGCCTCGTTCTTATCGAAAATACCTTCGTCCAGGTTGCCACCCATCTGGTTAAGCGCACGCTGGCCACCGGGGAGCATGCCCAGAATGCCCTTCATGCCGCCCATCTTCTTGACGGCTTTCATCTGGTCGAGCATGTCGTTCATGGTGAAGCCCTCGCGCAGCATGCGCTCGGCAGCCTCGAGCTGCTCGGCGTCGGCCGCCTCCTGGGCCTTCTCAATAATGCCGACAACGTCGCCCATGCCCAGAATGCGCTTGGCCATACGATCGGGGTAGAACGGCTCCAGCGAATCGGGCTTCTCGCCCATGCTCACAAACTTGATGGGCTTGCCGGTCACCTGGCGCACGGAAAGCGCGCCGCCGCCACGGGCGTCGCCGTCGAGCTTGGAGATGATCACGCCGTCAAAGTCGGTGCGCTCAGCGAAGGTCGAGACGACGTTGACAATATCCTGGCCGGTCATGGCATCGACGACCATCAGCACCTGATCGGGCTTGACGGCCTTCTTGATGTCCACGGCCTCCTGCATCATCTGCTCGTCGATCTGCAAACGACCGGCGGTATCGACGATGACCACGTCGCGCAGGTGGTCGACGGCCTCCTGGATGGCGCCCTTGGCGATATCGACCGGGTGCGCACCGTCGCCGCGGAAGACCGGTACGCCGATCTCGCCACCGAGCGTGGCCAGCTGGTCGGCAGCAGCGGGACGGTAGACGTCGCACGCGGCGAGCAACGGCGAGCGGCCCTGCTTCTTGAGCAGGTAGGCCAGCTTTACGGCCGCCGTGGTCTTACCGGAGCCCTGCAGGCCCACGAGCATGATGACATTGGGAATGCGATTGCTAAAGACGAGCTTGCTCTCGGTTGAGCCAAGCATCTCGGTGAGCTCGTCGAGCACGATCTTGACGACGTTTTGCGCCGGCGACAGCGACTCCATGACCTCGGCGGTCATGCAGCGCTCCTTGGTCTTGGCGACGAACTCCTTGACGACCTTAAAGTTGACGTCGGCTTCGAGCAGCGCCATGCGAATATCGCGCATGGCCGAAGTAATATCGGCCTCGGTCAGCTTGCCCTTGCCGCGCAGGCGGTCAAATGTGTCGTTGAGGCGATCGCTCAGGGAATCAAACACTAGTCACTCCTTAATTGGACTCGCCCACCAGGGCGCGGCAGAAATCTTTGGCATTGAACTCCTGCAGATCATCGACCTGCTCGCCCACGCCCACGCGCAGGATCGGGAGCTTGAGTTTCTCGGCCACGGCCATGGCGATACCGCCCTTAGCCGTGCCGTCGAGCTTAGTCATGATAATACCGTCCAGGCCCAGCGCCTCGTTAAACTCGAGCGCCTGGTTCAGACCGTTTTGGCCCGTCGCGGCGTCGATCACAAGCACGACCGAAACCGGCATGGGACCGGCGGCCATATTGGCGGCGCGCTTACGGGTCACATTGACCACCTTGGCAAGCTCGCGCATGAGCTCAGGGCTCGTGTGCAGACGGCCGGCGGTATCGATAAGCACCAGGTCGCTGCCGCGCTTGTCGGCCTCGTCGAGCACGTCGTAGCAAACACTTGCCGGGTCGGAGCCGCGGTCGCGCTTGATGACGGGGACGCCAGCGCGCTGGCCCCACACATCGAGCTGCTCGATAGCGGCAGCACGGAAGGTATCGGCCGAACCGATCACGACGTTCTTGCCGCGGGCGGCCATGGCGCTCGCGATCTTACCGACCGTCGTGGTCTTGCCGGCACCGTTAATGCCCACAAACAGCACGCAGCTCGGCGTATCGGAAAACGGATCGCGCTCGATGGGCACAAAGTGCTGCTCGAGCTGCTCGGCCAGGGCACGACGAAGCTGCGGAGCGGTCTTGAGGTTCTTCTTGGCCGCGGCATCGCGTAGGTCATCGGAGACCTGAATGGCGACCTCGGCACCCATGTCACCCATAACGAGGGTGTCCTCCAAGTCCTCCCAAAAATCCTCGTCGACCTCGCCGCCAAAGTAAAAGACCTCGTTGAGGGCCTCGCGACTGCGCTCAAGTCCGCGCGAGAGAGCGTCAAAGAATCCCATTATGCATTCACGACCTTTCCGGTTTCGCGATCGAGTTTTTGCGAGACGACGCGACTGACGCCGTCGGCTTGCATCGAGACGCCATAGAGGACGTCAGCGTCCTCCATAGTACGGCGCTGATGCGAAATGACCAAGAGCTGCGTATCGGAACGCAACACATCGAGCGCGCCGATGAGCTTGGACAGGTTGGCGTCATCGAGTGCCGCCTCGACCTCGTCCAGCACATAGAACGGCACCGTGCGCGTGCGGTACACAGCAAAGAGGAGGGCGAGCGCCGTCAGGCTCTTCTCGCCGCCCGACATGAGCATCATCTTGGTGATGCGCTTGCCGCGCGGCTGCGCCACGACCTCGATACCCGTCTCGGCAGGATGCTCGGGATCGGTCATCTCCAGATGAGCCTGGCCGCCCGGGAAGAGCATAGCGAAGATCTCGCGGAAGTTCGCGTCGACCTTCTCAAACGTCACCAGGAAGGCCTTCCGCATCTTGCGATCAATGGCCACCGTGATCTTGGTGAGCGCCTTGCGCGCGCTCTCCAGATCGGCCAGCTGCTCCTCGATGTAGTCGGCGCGGCGCTTGAGCTGCTCGTACTCCTCCATGGCAACTTGGTTAACGGGACCAAGGTTGTTGATCTGGCGCACAAGCTGGTTGAGTTCGCGCTCGGCGGCATCGCGGTCCGTGGGCGCCGGAAGCATGAGCGCTTCCTCGAGCACCGTCGTGCCATCGGCGGTAATGGCCTTGATGGCCGCCTCGACCTGAACCTCGAGCTTGCCGCGCGCAACCTTGAACTCATTTTGCGTCGCCGTGGCGGCATCAACCCGCTCCTTGGCACGGGCAACCTCCGCCTTGGCATCCTCGATGGTCTTCTTGAGCGAAGCGGAGTCCGCCTCTTCCAGAGAGGCCTGGTCACGCAGGCGCGCTGCCCAATCCGATGCGCGTTCCAACAGGGCAGAATAGCGTTCGTGCATGGGGTCGACGCGCAGGCGCAGCAGTTCGAGCGAGCGCGAAGCCTGGCGTGTTCCGCGGATACGGCGGTCGATGCCCTCCAAGCGATGCTCCAGGTCGGGCACGCGGCCCTTCAGCGAACGCAGGCGCTCGCTCGTCTGGGCCAGGCGCACCTTGGCATCGGCGAGCTTACCGGCGGCCTCGGAATCGTCACGGCGAACGCGGTCGAGTTCGTCGTTGGCCTCGGCAATCTGCAAGCCCAGGTCGCTTGCCTGTGCACGCGCCTCGTCACGCGAACGGGCGAGCTCGTCAACGCGCGGGCGCGCAGCGCGAACGGCTTCGGAGGCCTGCTCGCGGCGCTTGAAGATGCGCACGCGCTCGACCTCGGCATTGTTGGCGCTTTGCTCCAAGCGGCCGATCTCGGAGAGCAACGAGCGGCGCTCGCCCTCAAGACGGGCGATCTCGCCGGCGGCATCGCCCTCAGCAGCACGCGCTTCCTCAACGGCCGCATTGGCCTCGACGACCTGATCCGACACATGCTCAAACACGGCAGCCAAATCGGGCTCCAAGCCCTCCAGCTCGCGAATACGACGCTTGCGCTCCAGGGCACCCGACGCCTCGCCGGCATCGAGGCCCACGCGCACAAGGCCGCCACAGCTTACGCGGGCGCCATCGGGGGTCACATAGGTCACACCGTCAAGGACAGGCGCAGCCAGCGCGGCAGCCAAGTCATCGACCACGTAATAGCCACCGAGCAGCGCCTCGACAATCGGACCATAACCGGCACGCACGGAAAGGCGATCGACCAGACGCGAACCGGCAGCGCCCTCGGCGGCAGCAGAGCCGCTCACGCCGCGCGCCACCAGCAGCGCCTCACCCGAGGCCTTCTTTTGGTCCAGAGCCGCACGACCGGCACGCTCAAGCGTGGCGGCGTCATCAAACAACAGGGCATCGATATCGCCGGCAAGCAGCTGCTCCACCAGGCCCTCAAGCTCGCGCGGGGCCTCGAGCACGTCGCCCAGACGACCCGAGACATCGTCGCCCAGCGCACCCACCAGACGGCTCACGAGCGGCGAGCTGTCGGCCATACGGGAATCGAGTTTCTTTTGGCTGGAAAGCTCCGAGCGCACCTCGGATAACTTGTTGCGCGCCTCGCTCTCGCGGGCACGCAGGTCCTTCAGGGCCGCGCGTGCCGTCTCGGTGGCCTCACGCGCATCGACCTGAGCCCGGCGCGCTTCCTCAAGAGCGCCCTCAAGCTCCTCGGCGCGGTCGCGACGGCTCTCGAGCGAGGCCGTGACCTCCTCGAGCTGCTCGTCAATCTGCTCCAGGCGCGAGGCATACATGTTGTCCTCGACCTCGGCATTGCTCAAGGAATCCTTCACCTTGGCGAGCTCGAGCGCGGCGTTGTCGGCCACGCGCTGCACATCGCGTTGCTCACGCGTAAGCTGCGAAATCTGATTGTCGAGCGCCACGCGCCGCTCGTGGAGCTCTGCGGCGGCAGGACCAGCGGCGTCAACGTCCTCCTGGGCCTGCATGTGCGCGCCGGTCACTTCCTCAAGCTGCGCACGCGCGTCCTCGAGCTCCTCGACCACGCGACGACGCTGATGCTCGGAGCTCGAAATCTGCCCGCGCATGTCAGACAGGCGCGACACCATGTTGTGGCCCTTTTCCTCGAGCAGGCGCATGTCGGAGTTAATGCGGCCGACCACATCTTGCATATGGCGGCGCTGCTCGCCCAGATCGCCCACAAACAGGCCCTTTTCCTCGAGCATGACCTGAAGCTTCTCGAGCTCGCGCTCCTTTTCGCCCATGCGGTACTGCGCAAGCTCCAGCTCGGCGGCACCTTCCTTGGAGCGGCTCTCCAGGTCGTTCCACTGCGACTGCAGCGAACGCAGCTCGTCGACAGCCAGCATCTGCGTAAGCTCGTTCGCGCGCGAAGACAGCTCTTTGTACTTACGCGCGCGATCGACCTGACGCTCTAGCGGCCGCAGCTGACGGGCGATCTCCTTATTGATGTCGCGGGCACGCGTCAGGTGCTCGTCCATCGACTTAATCTTTTTGAGCGCACGCTCCTTGCGGCGCTTGTGCTTGGAGATGCCGGCGGCCTCCTCGATGAGGGCGCGGCGCTCCTCGGGGCGGCTCTGCAAAATGGCGTCGAGCTTGCCCTGGCTGATGATGGAATGCGTATCCTTGCCCAGGCCCGAATCGTGCAGGATGTCCTGAATGTCCATCAGGCGGCACGGACTCGAGTTGATGAGGTACTCGCTTTCGCCCGAGCGATACATGCGACGGGTGATGGCGACCTCGTCAAAATCGACGGGCAGCATATGGTCCGAGTTATCGAGCACCAGTGTGACCTCGGCGACACCCACCGGCTTGCGCGCTGACGAGCCCGAGAAGATGACATCCTCCATGGCCTGGCCGCGCAGCTGCTTGGCGCTCTGCTCGCCCAGGACCCACAGGATGGAGTCGGAGATGTTCGATTTTCCCGAGCCGTTGGGACCGACGATGACGGTCAGGCCCGGCTCAAACGTCATATGGGCGCGGTCGGCAAACGACTTGAACCCTTTGAGCGTGAGGGACTTGAGATACACGGTTCCTCGCTTACACGTGCTTCTTGTTCAGAATCACGCCGTTGGTGGTGTAGCCCATGCGGTCGAGCGCTTCGAGCGCGGCGGCTCCCTCGGCTTCTTTCTTTGAGGAGCCGGAGCCGCGGCCTTGGCGAATACCGTCGATGAGCACCACGGCGGTAAAGGTGGGCGCATGCGCCGGGCCCTCGGAGCCAACGAGCTTGTACGCCGGGGGCTCGTGACCGTCGGCTTGCACGCACTCCTGCAAAAACGACTTGGGGTTCGCAGGATGCTCGGCACGCTCGGAAGCCAAATGCGGCTTAAGCGTACGATGGATAAACTCCGCCGCCGCATCCCAGCCGGCATCCAGGTACAGCGCACCCACGAGCGACTCATAGACGTTCTCAAGCGCCGAATGCAGGCCGCGCGCACCGGTACCGGTCTCGGAGGCACCAAAGATGATGATGTCGTCGATGCCCAGCTCGTGAGAAACCTCGGACAGCGTAGCGCCCGAGACAAGCGAAACCTTCAAGCGCGTGAGCTTGCCCTCGTCAAACTCCGGATAGGACTCAAACAGGGAGCGTGCGACCACAGCGCCCAAAATGGAATCGCCCAAGAACTCAAGGCGCTCATAGCTGGCAGAAACCGGCTGGCCCTCGACTGCCGAGGGATGCGTAAGCGCCGCGCGCAGCAGCACCTTATTGTTGAACTCGTGGCCCAGGATTTCCTGGGCGCGCGTAAGTCGGTCGGATAAAGCCAAGACTTAGGCCTCCTTGGCAGCTTCGATAGCGTCGACGGCGTCGGCGACAGAGTTGAGCGAGAGCAGGGTCTCGTCATCGATCTCGAGGTTGAACTCGTCCTCGATAGCCGTAACCAGCTGCAGGCGCTCGAGCGAGTTGGCATCGAGGTCGTCAAAGGTGGTCTCCTCGCTAATTTCGGCAACATCGACGCCCAGAACGTCAGCAGCGACCTCGGCGATCTTGTCGAAGATTTCGGAGCGGTCCATAGCGCTTCCTCTCATAGTGCATGAATACCAAAAGAATGGTACCGCCCGGGCGGTACCAAGACACGGTTCTGATTCTACCCCACGACGTGCGCCGCGAAGCACATAACAGCGCCCTAACTCGCTCTTATAAAACGATACCGTCCATAGAGTTGGCGACATTCTCGACCAGCCCGGCGCGAACGGCTTCGGCCGCCGCGAGCGTACCGTTTTTGACAGCCTCGACTGAGGTGGCGCCATGGCCGATCAGGACCACGCCGCGCAGGCCCAGAAGAATCGCGCCGCCCTTGGCGTCGCCAGAGAGCTTGGCCTTAATCTCGCGCATCTGCTTTTTAATGAGCAGCGCGGCGATCTTGGTGCCGAGCGAGGCCATAAAGGCGCCCTTGAGCTCCTGCAGCAAAAACTTGGCAGCGCCCTCGGTAGCTTTGAGAGCGATATTACCCGACATGCCATCGGCAACGACGACATCGAAGTTACCTGAGGTGAGGTCGGTGCCCTCGCAGTTACCAACAAAGCCAGGAACGGCGGCCTTCATAGCAGGGAAACAGGCCTTGGTAAAGTTGGAGCCCTTCTCATCCTCGGTGCCGTTGGCAAGCAGGCCCACGCGAGGATGCTCGATGCCCAGGACGACGCGGGCATAGGCGCTACCCATCTGGGCAAAACGCACCATGTCATCGACCTCCACATCGGGGTTGGCACCCATGTCGCACAGCACCGTCAGACCGCCGGCGCGATTGGGCAGCGCATTGGTCAGACAGGGGCGCACCGGCTGCTTCTTGCCTTCGGCCTGATACCTAAACGGCGTCACATAGGCGGTGGCGGCGGCGGTCATGGCACCGGTGGAGCCGGCGGAGAAGAACGCATCCGCGTTGCCCTTCTTAATGGCGCGGCAAGAAAGCACGATCGACGACTTACGCTTGGTCATCACGGCGCGAATGGGATCGTCATCCATGGCGATAACGTCAGGCGCCTCAAGGGCCTCAACACGTGCATGGGAAGCTGCAAAGGGATTGACGATTTCGGCGGGACCAGCTGCCAAGACCTCGATATCGGGATCGGCGGCAAGCGCAGCCTCGATACCATCAAGAACAACCTGAGGTTTCTCGTCTCCGCCCACAACGTCTACACAAACGCGAACGTTACTCATATACATGCTCCTTATACAAAAATGGCCGACTCATTGAGCCGGCCATTGTGGTTCCATTTGGAACGGCATCGCATCCAGAGTATACCGTTACTCGGTAACGATAACCTCGCGGTCCTTGTAGAAACCGCAGCTGGGGCACACGTGATGCGGGAGCTTGACAGCACCGCAACGGGGGCACGTGGACTGAGCCGCAGCCGAGATCTTCATGTTGGCGGAACGACGGGTGTGAGTGCGGATACGACCCTGCTTTTGTTTAGGTACGGGCATAGTGACCTTCCTTATGAACTATCCAGTGTGGCGATTACGCGCAAGTAGCGATACTACCACAGTTTTACTCATCAAGCTTGAGATTCTTCAATGCTGCAAATGGATTTTCCGTGGCAGCGGCCCATTCTGCCTCTGCCTGGGCGGCGCAATCGCATTGCTCGACGTTGAGATTGCAACCGCATGTGGGGCACAGACCACGGCAATCGGGCTTGCAGAGCACCACAAACGGAGTGTCCATAACGACCGCGTCATTGATAGGCTCACCCAGATCAACGATACGGTCCTCACCCAGGAGCTCGTAGCCGTCCTCGTAGGCCTCGGGATCCTCGGGCTCCTCAAAGAGGTAGAACTCCTCGATCTCGCCGGCGATATCAAACGAGGCGGGCTCCAGGCAACGGTCGCACTCGCCGGTGGCGTGCGCGCGAACCATGCCCGTGAGCAAGACACCGGTACCGGCATTGGTAAAGACAACGTCGTAGTCGATGCCGTCCTGTAGCTGGTACTCCTTCTCGCCCACCGTGTAGGTGGCGACATCGACCTTACCGGTCAGCGGATACGAATCTCCAGGAAACTCGAGCTGCTCGGAAAGATCGACGGTAACGCTCGGGAACTCAGCCATTACCACTGACCATTCTGCTGGGCGGCACCCTCGTTGAGCTGCTGACGGCAACGGGTAACGGTGCCAGTCAGGCTCTTGAGGTTCTCCTCCAGGTGCGTAAAGACCTGCTCCGCGTAGTCCTCGGCAGCATAACGCGTCTCGCGCTCGTACTGCTGGGCACGATCGCGGATGTCGTCGGCCTGCTGCTGCGCAAGGCGGACGATCTCCTGCTCACCGGCAATGGTGAGGGCCTGCTGCTGAGCGTCGGCGATGATGGAATCGGCCTGAGCGGCGGCGGAAGCCATAAGCTCCTCGCGCTCCTTAAGGATACGGCGGGACTTCTGCCACTCCTCGGGATAGCTCATGCGGATCTCGTCGAGGATGTTGAAGAACACGTCGGCGTCGATGACCTTGAACTGAGCGTTCTTGCCGAAAGGCGGCTTGGCTTCCTCGATCAGCCCTTCGAGCTCATCGACCAAGCTGACGATCCTATCGCCAGGAAAATTCTCGCCCGGCATCCGGTCTCCTTTCATAGGTAACATATCATCATGCTAGTTTACCACATGCCACCAGGCAATAAGAAACGTCACGAAAAGCGATGTTTGAGCGCTTCGACCACGTTGGACGGGACAAACGTCGATACGTCACTGCCGAGCGAGGCGATCTGGCGAACGACCGAGCTCGAGATATAGCCGTACTGCGGCGCACTCATGACAAAGATGGACTCCAGCTCGCTATCCAGGCGATAGTTAAGGTCGGCCTGCTGCAGCTCATACTCAAAGTCGGTCATGGCGCGCAGACCCTTGACCACGGCCCCCGCCCCCTGCTCACGAGCGAAGTCGACCAAGAGGCCGGTAAAGGGCAGGACCTCGACGCCGTCGATATCACCGAGCGCCTCGCGGGCCAGAGCCACGCGCTCATCGAGCATAAACGTGGTGCCCACACCGTTTTTACCCTGCGACTCGGCAACAGCGACGATCACGCTGGGAAAGATGCGGCGGGCGCGGCGGATCACATCGATATGGCCAAACGTGATGGGATCGAAGGTGCCCGGGACGATCACGCGATTAATAGTGTCACTCATGGGCGTCCTCCGGGGATACTGCCTCGTCATTTTCGTTAGCATCAGTGCCGCCGTCCTTGCTATCGCCGACCCAACGGAGCAGGTCGACCGAGGTAATGCCGTAGCGCTTCTCACGTACAGTCTCAAAGTCTGCCGGATGCGCGCCCGCATCGGCGGCGGCATGCTCAAACAGGGCGTAAGCGCCAGACGCAAGCAGACCCTGCTGGGCCAGATTCTGCAGCAGTTCCTCGACCGGCTCGGCACCAAAAGCATAGGGCGGGTCGAGCAGGACCAGATCAAAGGGGCCGCCCGGTACACGACCGCGTGAGGCACTCGTCAGCATGTCGCCCGTGACCACGCGCCAACGCGCACGGTCACGGCAGAGCGACTCGATATTCTTGGTAATGAGCCGCGCGGCGTTGCGATCGATCTCAAACGTCGTGAGCGAGCGGGCCCCACGAGAGAGCATCTCTAACCCTAAGGCACCGGAGCCGCCAAAGGCGTCCAACACACGAACCTCGTCCAAATCGAAATCGAATGCCGACATGACCATAGATGCGCACGCCTCGCGCACGCGATCAGTCGTGGGGCGGGTGACATCGCGACCACGGGGCTCCTCGATCTTACGACCGCGCCATTCGCCGCCGATGATTCTCATCCTCCGCTGACCTCCTTAAAGATATGTCGATAACGCATGGCGACCGCGTCGCGCAAGGGACGCGTCGCCACAGAGTCAAGGTTGCAAGCATACCGCAAGAGCTCGACCGCGTCCAAATGGGCCCACTCGATCAGCTCCTCGTCGGCGTCCAGGTCGACAAAGCGCAGGGTCACACCACCATGCTGGCGATAACCCAGGATCTCGCCTTCATGGCGCAGGCGCAGGTCCATCTGGGCGAGCGTAAAGCCGTCCGAGGTCTTTTCGAGCGACTGGAGACGGTCTTGTGCCGCCGATGCGCCGCCGTTGCCCTTGGAGTGCGTCATGACCAGGCATGTGCCCGACACGCTGCCACGGCCCACGCGACCGCGCAGCTGGTGCAGGGCAGCCAAACCAAAGCGCTCGCCGTTCTCGATGACCATGACGGTGGCGTTGGGCACGTCGACGCCCACCTCGACCACCGTAGTCGAGACGAGCACGTCAATCTCGCCACGCTTAAAGGCATCGATAACCTGGTCCTTCTCCCCCGCTGGCATACGGCCGTGAAGGCGCTCGATGGCAAGACCCGGCAACGCCAAACGCAGGCGATCGAGCTCGGTCGCCGTATCGTGCAGCGGCACGGGGACGGTTACGCGGCCCTCATCGTCGCGGGCAATACCGGGCACGTCTTCCAGCTCATCGGCCGAGTCACTCGGCTCCACGAGCGGGCAAATCACGTAGGCCTGCTGACCCTTGTCATGCGCCTCGCGGATGGCTCCATAGGCGAGGTCACGGCTCGACTCGGTGAGAACACACGTCGTCACACCGGCACCCGGAACAGGCCGGTGGCGGATGATGCTCGTATCCAGATCGCCGTAGACCGAAAGCGCCAGCGTACGCGGGATGGGCGTTGCCGTCATAACGAGCAGATCGGCACCGGGGCCCTTCGCACGCAGGGCGTTGCGTTGGCCTACGCCAAACCGGTGCTGCTCATCGATGACCACGAGCGACAGATGCTTGAACGTAACGTCATCCGAAAGGACCGCGTGGGTGCCAAAGAGCACATCAAGCTCGCCCGATTCCAGCTGGGCATGGATCCGGTCGCGCTCTGAGGCCGGCGTGGCACCCGTCAGAAGTGCCCAGGACATGCCGGCCTGGGAGAGCAGAGGGCCGGTCTTATCGGCATATTGGCGCGCCAGCACGCCCGTGGGCGCCATAACGCAGGCCTGCGTGCCGCTATCGGCAGCCACAGCCAGCGCGCAGGCGGCAACGGCGGTCTTACCGGTACCGACATCACCCAGCAGCAGGCGGTTCATCACGCGCCCACCATCGCACATATCGTGCAGGATATCCTGGAACGCGGCCTCCTGCTCGTCGCTCAGCGAAAACGGCAGGGCCTGCTTGAGCGCGGCCAGGTGCTCGCCCGCGGTGTGGGCGTAGGGAGCGACCTCGACCAGCCCGCCGTCGTTGCGCAGGCGCAGCGCCAGCTGCAGGTAGAGGCACTCCTCGTAGGCAAGCCGTGCGCGCGCGATATCGCGCTCAGCCATGCTCGAGGGAAAGTGGATCGAGCGCAAAGCGCGGGCATTGCTCATGAGGCGACGCTTAACGCGCAAGCGTGCCGGAATGGGATCAAAGGGATTGCCGACGACCTCGAGCGCGCCGCTTACGATGCGGCGCATCCACGCCTGGCTCACGCCATCACTCACGTAATGGACCGGCAGGATGGTGCCTGCGGCACGCCCGTCCTCGAGCTTTTCAAAGTGCGGCGAGGCCATCTGCTTAAAGCCGTAGGCAAACTCGACCTTGCCCATCACGGCCAGGCGGTCTCCCTGCTTAAGCTGCTGGGCAATCCAGGGCTGGCGGAAAAAGGCGACCTGCAGCACGCCCGTCTCGTCAACAAGCGAGACCTCGGTCACCTGCATGCGCGGACGCGGCTGCTTTTGGACGATACGGTCGACCGTGGCGATGATGGTGCACACGGTACCGATGGGCGCCATCTCGATAGACCAAGAACGGGTAAAGTCGAGGTATCGATGAGGGATATGGAGAAGGAGGTCCCCCACCGTCCGAATTCCCAGACGGCGAAGGGCCTCCTCGCGTTTACCCGAAACATATTTGAGTCGCGCGATATCTTCATCGAGCGCATTGCTCTGGGCAAAGCGCTCCGAGACGCGCGGCACGGAGCACAGCTCGGACATGGGCAGTTGCCTACTCGATCGAGAAGATCACGGGATAGAGCGGCTGCTCGCCACGATGGGCGTCGATCTCCAAGTCGGGCTGAGCCTCCTCGATGGCGTCGACGATCTCCTGGAAGGCCTCGTCGGACAGCTCCTCGCCGGCCAGAATCGTCAGCGCGTCACCCTCCTCTTCCTCCTGCATGCGGTTGATGCAGTCGAGCGTGACCTGCTTCACGTCGGAACCGACCACGTCGATGGAGCCGGCGATGATGCCCATGACGTCACCGGAGTGAATCGGAGAGCCGTCCGAGGCGCTGGAGTCGCGCACGGCGCGCGTGACCTCGCCATCGCGGACCTCGCTGATGGCGTCAACCATGGCGGCAACGGCGTCCTCGAGCTCAGAATCGGGCAGGACGGCGAACAGCGCGGAGAACGCCTGCGGGACGGTCTTGGTGGGAACGACGGCGACCTTCTTGTCGGTGCAGGCAGAGGCTGCGGCCTCGGCAGCCATGCGGATGTTGCCGTTATTGGGCAGGATGATGACCGAGGTCGCGTTGACCTGGTCGACGGCGCCCAACAGGTCGGCGGTCGAGGGGTTCATGGTCTGGCCACCCGAGACGATCACGTCAACGCCGAGGGACTTGAGGATGTCGGCCTCACCGGAACCGGCGGCAACGGCGACAAAGCCCAGGGCCTTCGCGGGCTCGGCGGCCTTCTCCTGATCCTCGTGGATCTTAGCGGTACGGTCGTGGGCCTCCATCTCCATGTTGTGGATAAAGACCTCATAGATCTGACCAAGCTGCAGCATGTGCTCGAGCACCAGGTTGGGGGTGTTGGAGTGCACGTGGATCTTGTAGTCGGGATAGGCACCCACGAGCAACTCGCAGTCGCCCATGGAGCCCAGGAACTTAAGGCATTCGTCCTCGTCAAACGGGGCATCGGCCTTAAAGAGGAACTCGTTGCAGTAGCGGAACTCCGAGCCCTCCCAGTCGTCGTTGGCCTCGATCTCAACGCGGCCAAGGGCGGCATCGCGGGCAGAGCCGGCGGAATCAAACGTAGCGGAGAAATCCTCGACAACGGTGCTGCGGCCAAGGGCGGCGGCAACAAAGTTCTCCAAGAAGATGGCAAAGCCAAAGGCACCGGAGTCGACCACGCCGTTCTCCTTGAGGACGGGCAGCAGGTCGGGCGTGCGGGCGACGGACTGGTAGGCCTCGACGACGATGGCGTCGAGCGCATCCTCGGCAGAGAATTTCTTCTTCTCGCACTCGTCTGCCTTGGTCGAAACATCACGCAGGACCGTGAGAATCGTGCCCTCGATGGGCTTACGAACAGCCTGGAAGGCGACCTTGACGGCACGGCGGAAGGCGAAGGCGATATTGGCGGACGTAATGGGCTCGTCGGCAGAGACAAGGCCCTCGGCCACGCCGCGTAGGATCTGCGACGTGATGACACCGGAGTTGCCGCGGGCGCCCATCAGGGAGCCGTGGGTAATAGCGCCGGCAATGGCCTCCATGTCGGCATCGGCGGGAAGGGCGGAAAGCTCCTTGGTCACCGAGGCGAGCGTGAGCGACATGTTGGTGCCGGTGTCACCGTCGGGTACGGGGAAGACGTTGAGCTTGTTGATCTCCTCGGCCTTTTCGGAAACGGCAGCCGCAGCGATCGGAAAACAGGTGCGAATGGTCTTTGCAATCATGAGTGGTGAAATCTCCGTATTCGGATGCTAGTTCAGACGGCTCTTGAGCGCGTCGATGTGAATGCCGATCTTAAGGCTGGCGGGATCGATCTGGGCGATCTCCTGCAGGGTGAAGGCGACGGAGCTCGAAAGATTGTGGCAGACGGACTTCATGTTGACGCCGTTCTCGAGCACGACGTGAAGGTCGACCGTGAGGCCGTTCTCGTCGGCGGAAACAAGCACGCCCTTGCGGAGGCGCTGGCCGGCAAGCAGGCGCACGCTCTCGGCGCCCTGCAGCTGTTCAGCCATACCGACGACGCCGTAGCACGTCATCGCGGCATAACCGGCAATATCGGCAATAACGTCGTTCGAGACGCTCAGGCTGCCGTTAATGGTCTCAGACACAAGAATCTCCTTTTCTGGTACTCGCGGCACCATGTCGTGGGAGCAATCATTCCAATAGTTTACAACGACAGCGCCATGTTAAGGCGGCGGGGTTCGCGATTACATCCTCGACACGAAATGTTGATACGGTAACGTTCGCCACTGGCGATCGCGGCATGAAAAAACCCGCCGCATAAGCGACGGGTTTTAAAACCTGGCTCCCCGGGTAGGACTCGAACCTACAACAGCGCGGTTAACAGCCGCGTGCTCTACCATTGAGCTACCGAGGAATTTAAAAGCCCAGCGAAATGGGCTGAGAAATTCTGGCTCCCCGGGTAGGACTCGAACCTACAACAGCGCGGTTAACAGCCGCGTGCTCTACCATTGAGCTACCGAGGAATAGGTGCGTGCTCTCAAGCAACGAAGTTTATTATACGGACGAATCAGCTCAGGGCAAGAACTTTTTTAAGAAATTTTCCGACCTAGTCATTGGGGACGTCCCCAATGACTACATGAAAGCGCCCCCAGGCAGATGTGCTTGAGGGCGCTTCTTGCTTGACTAGCTTTCGATGTAGTCCTTCAGCTTGCTAGAGCGGCTCGGGTGACGGAGCTTGGCCAGGGTCTTGGACTCGATCTGGCGGATACGCTCGCGCGTGACGCCAAACTCGCGACCGACTTCCTCGAGCGTACGGGGATGTCCGTCGACAAGGCCAAAGCGCAGCTCGATAACCTTGCGCTCGCGATCGGCAAGCGAATCGAGCACCTGGGTGAGCTGCTCCTGCAGCATGGAGAAGCTGGCGGCATCGGGCGGAACGATAGCCTGGGAGTCCTCGATGAAGTCGCCCAGCTGGGAATCCTCTTCCTCACCGATCGGGGTCTCGAGCGACACGGGCTCCTGCGAAATCTTCTGGATCTCGCGGACACGGTCGGCGCTCATGTCCATCTCGGCACCGATCTCCTCGGGGGTCGGGTCGCGGCCCAGGTCCTGGAGGAGCTGGCGCTGCACGCGGACGAGCTTATTGATGGTCTCGACCATGTGCACGGGAATACGGATGGTACGGGCCTGGTCGGCGATAGCGCGCGTAATGGCCTGACGGATCCACCACGTGGCGTACGTGGAGAACTTAAAGCCCTTCTGGTAGTCGAACTTCTCGACGGCGCGAATCAGACCGAGGTTGCCCTCCTGAATCAGGTCCAGGAACAGCATGCCGCGACCGACGTAGCGCTTGGCGATGGAGACGACCAGACGCAGGTTGGCGCTAATGAGCGCCTGCTTGGCCTCAAGACCGACATTCTCGATACGGGTCAGACGACGCATCTCGGAACGAGTGAGCTCAAGCTCACCCGCCTCGGCGGCCTCGAGCTTCTCAGTGGCTTCGAGACCCGCCTCAATCTTCATAGCCAGATCGACCTCTTCGGAGGCGGTCAGCAGGTCGACCTTACCGATCTCCTTGAGGTACATGCGGACAGGGTCGCCGGTCAGCATCACCGTGGAGGCGTCGATACCGCGCACGCGCGAACGCGAACGGGACGTGCGCACGGTGCGCTTCTTCTTGCTCTTGGAGGAGCCCATCTCGGCATCGGCCTGACGGGCCATCTTGAGCTCGTGATCGTCGAGCGAGCCGGAATCGTGCTCGTCATCGTCACCAAAGTCGTCGGTATCGGTATCGTTATCGTCATCGTCGACGTCCATGGGGGCGTCGTCGTTACCGCTCGCGGAGATAATCTGGATGCCGCTGTTGCGCAGCGCGGAATACACCGCGGTGAGCTGCTCATCAGTTACATCGATATCCTTCAGGGCGACCTGAATCTCGTCCTCGGTTACCGAAGTCCTGTTTGAGCCGTTGCCCATGAGCTTTGCAACGTAGGATTCCAGCCCAGTACCCGTGCTCTCAGTCTTTTTTGGCACAGATTCTCCCTTCATAGTCCACAGGACTCAATACTTTAGCACACGCAGTAACGTCTATACCCAAAAAGAGGTCTGGATATAGGCGAGAATACGCTGGTTGACCACAACATCTAGGCCTGGTCGGCGCCCGCAGTCTCCAAACCGATCAAACGGAACGGGTCGGCCACGCCGCCAATCGACTTTTCGAGCTCGCGCTGACGCTGCGCGTCCTGCACCGCCTGCATGGTCAGCACGCGCCGCGCCTGTTCATCGAGCGAATGGTCCCGGCGCAGCTTAGCCTGTGCGGAGCGCATGCGGCGTTTGATGGTGTAGAGCTCGAGCGTGTCAAGCATAAAGACGATGTTCGTCTCGGTGGGGTGCTTGCTCGTCGCCGAGATGCGTCCGGCACTGACAAGCGATGCCGCCTCGGGACATACCGCGCGCGCCGCATCCATGCAGGCCGCAGGATCGGTACCAGGGGGCGCCGCCAGTATGGCCCA
>CABRZY010000004.1 GCA_902475475.1 uncultured Collinsella sp. | reverse complement strand
ACCATAGTCTTGAACACGGTGTCGACACTGAGCATTGGGCCGTATGCCGCAAGATCGCCGAGCGCTGCGCCGAGCTGGGCGTGGGTATTGGTGTGTCGACCGATGCCCACATTGGTATGGCCATTGGCAAGCTCGATCACGCCCGCAAGTTGCTCGACGAGATTCACTTCCCGCTGGATTTGATCGTGACGCGCGACCGCGAGACGCTGCTGCGCGAGATGGCTGCAGCCGGCGTGTGCGACCTGCGCAAGGGGATGTAGCGGAGTTTATAAACCAAGCGAAGGGGGCGGCCCAGGCGGGTCGCCCCCTTTCTTGTCCCAAAAATCTACTGAGGTTGGTTAGCGGCGTTCGAGGACCGCTACGGTTTCGGTGTGGTCGGTGTGAGGGAACATGTCGACGGGCGTGATCTTGAGCAGTCGGTAGCCTCCGTCGAGGAGCTGATGCAGGTCGCGCTCTTGAGTCACGGGGTTGCAGCTGATATAGGTAATGCGGCGCGGTTTAAGTGCGCAGGCAGCTTCGAGGAACTCGGGCGTGGAGCCGGCGCGCGGCGGGTCGATGGAAAGAATGTCGACGCGTTCGTTGTTGTCGGCGGCATCGAGGATATAGTCGGTCGCATCGTCGGCCATAAACCAGGCGCTGCGGGTGAGGCCGTTGAGCTCGGCATTGCGGCGTGCGTCGGCAACGCCCGCCGGGTTGCGCTCCACGCCGAGCAGCATAATGCCGACGCCTCTGTCCTGGGCATCCTTCGCGGCGCACAGACCGATAGTTCCGCTACCGCAATAGGCATCCATGAGTATGTCGCCCTGCTGCAGGTCCATGCCGTCAATCGCGAGCTGATAGAGCAGCTCGGTCTGCTGCGGGTTGGTCTGGTAGAACGCGGTGGGGGAGATATCGAACTCGCAGCCGAGCAGCTGGTCGCGCATGCACTCGGCGCCATATACAATGCGGGTTTCCTCGCCGAGGATGGCGTTGCCGGGACGTCCGTTGATGTTTTGGGCGACGGTGACGATGTGCGGATTGAGTGCGGCGACAGCCTCAAAGAACTCCTGCGCATGCGGCAAGTCGCGCTGAGCGGTCACGAGCGTGACCATGACCTGGTCGGTATGCCAACCGCAGCGGACGACGGCATAGCGAAGCAAACCAAGATGCTTGTCCTCATTAAAGGCGGGAATATGCAGCCGCTCAGCTTCGCGTGCGATGCCGTTGAGAATCTGACGGGCGCCCGGTGCCTCGACGGGGCATTCGGGTACGGCAACGATCTTGTGCGTGCCGCGCTCAAAGAAACCGCAACGGACGGCGCCCTCCTTACCGGGAGCAAAGGGAGTGGCGGCCTTATGACGAAAGCCGCGCGGCGCAGGATATTTACCCGGGTCGCCCAGGGTGACTCCCATACCGCGAATGGGGTCGACGCTAATACCCTCGCGCTCGCAAAGAGCAGCAAAAAGCTCCTCCATGGCGGCCTGCTTGGCGGCGAGCTGCTTCTTATAAGGACGATTGAGCGCCGTACACCCACCGCAAGCTTTCATGATGGAACAGGGGGACTTGGGGTCCACAGCCTTACGCGCAGACGAAACCCGATCTTTATGCGAGTGCTTGGAGCGAGTCTGAGATGTCTTATCCTCGTTCCGACGAGAGCCGGGACGCTTGGCCTTAGCCTTGCCCTTGGCCGACTTACCCTTCGCGTCCTGAGACGACTTGGATTTCTGAGAAGATTTTTTCTCCTCTGACCCCTCAGCCGCCTCGATCAAAGCACGACGAGCCTTACGCTCCGCACGAGATTCTGCCATCAATAACTCCACTAATTCATGAATTAAAAGCTGCAAGCATTGTACCGTGCCAAGCCAGCGGGCGATATGCAAGCGCCCATTTCATGTCAGTGATAAGTCCAACGATGTTTGCCCGGCGTGGGCGGGGAGCGGCGCGTGATTAAGTTTATCGCGAGTTCCGCACGCAAAGGAAAGCACTTAATGTGCTTTCCGTCTTGCGCAGGACTGTAGAGCAGGAAACTTAATCACGCGCCGCTCCCCGCCCACGCCGGGCAACCTCTCCCTTGTACTTTATCAAGGTAGAGTGTATGATTCTGAACGTTACATGACTCACTTTACTTAACTAAAGTGCCATCAAGGGGGAATACCATGAATGCCGATATGTCTCGTCGTCAGTTTGTTGGTCTAGCCGGCTCGCTCGCCACGGTGCTTGGCCTTGGTCTTGTCGGTTGCGGCGGTGGTGCCGGCAAGGGCTCCGCTGCTGGTTCTGCCGCGGCCAAGGACGTGAAGGGCGCTGCGGAGTCCAAGAAGCTCGTGGTGGGCTTTGATAAGTCCTATCCTCCGTACGGCTTTGTGGGCGACGATGGCGAGTACGCCGGCTTTGATCTCGATCTTGCCAAGGCTGTTGCCGATAAGCAGGGCTGGGAGGTCAAATACGAGGCCATCGATTGGGATGCCAAGGACACGCTGCTCAACTCCGGCGCCATCAACTGCATCTGGAACGGCTTTACCATGGAGGGTCGCGAGGACGACTACACGTTCTCCGAGCCGTACATGCTCAACGAGCAGGTGCTGGCGGTCAAGAAGGATGCGGGTATCAAGAGCTGGAACGATCTTGCCGGCAAGACCGTGATTACCCAGACCGATTCCGCTGCGCAGGATGTGCTTGAGGGTGACCAGAAGGATCTGGCGGCGACGTTTGCCACGCTCGACACGATCGGCGAGTACAACACGGCCTTTATGCAGCTCGAGAGCGGCGCAGTCGATGCCGTGGCTTGCGACCTTTCGATTGCCCAGTATCAGCTTGCCGCCAAGCCCGATGCTTATACGCAGCTTGATGAGCCGCTGTCCAGCGAGCACTACGCCGTCGGCTTTAAGAAGGGCGACACCAAGTCGGCTGACGCCGTGACCGAGTCGCTCAAGGCGCTCTACGAGGACGGCACGGTTAAGGACCTGTGCGACAAGTATTCAAGCTATGGTCTATCTTTCGATAATTGGGTGCTCAAGTAATGTCTATTCAGGTCATGATGCAGATGCTTGGCCAGGGATTCTTGGTCAGTTTGCAGTTGTTTGTGCTGACGCTGCTGGGGTCGATTCCGCTGGGAATCCCCGTGGCGTTTATGCGCATGAGCAAAATCGCGCCGCTTCGCTGGATTGCGCGCATCTATATCTCGGTCATGCGCGGCACGCCGCTCATGCTGCAGATGTTTGCCATCTACTTTGCCCCGTATTACGTGTTCGGCATTTCGCTCACGCCCGATTCCAAGTGGACGGCGTGCGTCGTGGCGTTCATCATCAACTACGCCGGTTACTTTGCCGAGATCTATCGCTCGGGCCTGCAGTCCATTCCTCGCGGTCAATACGAGGCTGCCGAGGTGCTGGGCTACTCGCGCATGCAGACGTTTCTGTATATCGTGATGCCGCAGGTCGCCAAGCGTATTCTGCCGGCGATGGGCAACGAGATCATCACGCTGGTCAAGGACACGTCGCTGGCGTTTGCCATTGGCGTGGGTGAGATGTTCTCGACGGCCAAGGCGCTGGTCGCCTCACAGGTGAGCATGGTGCCGTTTGCGATCGCGGCGCTAATCTACTGGGTCTTTAACTTCGTTGTCGAGATGCTGCTGGGCGCCGCCGAGAAAAAATTGGATTACTACCATGATTAATTCGGTAATGAATATATCGAACGCGCGCAAGGCGTTTGGCGGCAATGAGGTGCTCAAGGATATTTCGCTCGAGGTCAAGCGTGGCGAGGTCGTGGCGATTATCGGGCCTTCGGGTGGCGGCAAGTCCACGCTGCTGCGGTGTGCCACGCTGCTCGAGACACTCGACGGAGGCTCGCTCTCGTTTGGTGACCTTGCCGTTGCGACGGATGCGGGTTCGGGCGCGGTCTATGCGAAGGGCGATGTGCCCAAGCAGGCGCGCTCGCGATTCGGCCTGGTCTTCCAAAATTACAACCTGTTCCCGCACTATACCGTGATGAAAAACATCATCGACGCGCCGATCCGCGTGCTTAAGCGCCCGCGCGAGCAGGCGGAAGCCCGCGCTCACGAGCTGATTGCGCAAATGGGGCTGACGGGCAACGAGAACAAGGTGCCGTGTGAGCTTTCGGGCGGTCAGCAGCAGCGCGTGAGTATTGCCCGCGCCCTAGCGCTCGATCCGGAAATCTTATTCTTTGACGAGCCGACCTCGGCGCTCGATCCCGAGCTGACGGCCGAGGTGCTGCGTGTCATTAAAGACCTTGCCGCGCAGAATATGACGATGGTGATCGTGACCCACGCAATGCAGTTTGCGCGCGATGTTGCCGACCGCGTGGTCTTTATGGATGGCGGTCGTATTGTCGAGGAGGGTCCTGCCGAGCAGGTCATCGACCATCCACGCGAGCAGCGCACCCGTGAGTTCTTGAGCCGTATCGAGGGATAGGCTCAGGTATTTACTCAACTATTAATTGAGGCGAAGCCGCCGCAGGTCTTACGGTCTGTGGCGGCTTTTTGTTTGCATCGACGGGGTTCAATAATCGCCTCACAAGCTTGTCTCTTCCTCTCGCCGCCTGTATTCATACGTGTGCCGAAAGGTGTGCATGGACGGTCGCCCGTGAGGGTAGGGTGGTGGCATAGGACATTTGGAGGGTGAGTCGGCTCGGCTGCCGACCATGCTGCTCCCGGGATGGCACCGACCGCGAACTCTCCCCGTTGGCGTCGCGCATTGCGCGCGGCCCTGCAAGGAGGTCATCATGGGTGCTCCCAAGACCGGTAACGTAAGGAACGTGGTGCTCGTAGGCCAAGGCGGGGTGGGCAAGACTTCACTCGCCGAGGCCATGCTCCACCTTTCCGGTAAGACCGCCCGTCTGGGCGGCCACGACGGCACCAAGCCCACGCTCGACTATGACCCCGAAGAGGTCAAGCGTGCATTTTCCATCTCGACGACCATTGCGCCGATCGACTGGAAGGGCGCGCGCATCAATGTGCTCGATGCCCCGTGCTACCCCGATTTTATCGGCGACGCCTTTGCCGCGATGAGCGTCTGCGAGACGGCTCTGTTTGTGGTCGACGCCGAGGCCGGCCCACAGCCTACGACGGTTAAGCTCTGGTATGCCGCCGAGGACCTGCGCCTGGCGCGTGCGGTGTTCGTAAACCGCCTGTCGCGCTCCGAGGCCAGCTTTGCGACCACGATGGACCTGCTGCAAGAGCGCTTTGGCACGCGCTTGGGCGCCGTGACCCTTCCCTGGGGCGAGGGCGAGGACTTTGACGGCATCATCGACCTGGTGCGCATGAAGGCGCGCCACTGCAACGGCACCGAAGCCGTTGAGTCGGAGATTCCCGAGGAGTATCGTGCCCAGGCCGAGGAAGCCCATGACCATCTGTGCGAGCTGGTGGCCGAGGCTGACGATGAGCTGATGATGAAGTACCTGGAAGGCGAGGAGACGCTGACGCAGGAGGAGCTTGAGGGCCTGCTGTCGAAGGCGATTGCCGAGCGCATCTTTGTGCCGGTCTTTGCGGGCGATTGCATTAAGGAGCAGGGCGTCAACTCGCTGATGGACGACATCGCCACGTACTTCCCGGCGCCGACCGACTACGGCGAGATGCCGCTCATCGACGGCGATTCGCTCAAGATCTCGAGTGACGATGACCGCCCGGTGGCGTTTGTGTTTAAGACGCTGGCCGACCCGCAGCAGGGTCGCATCAGCTTTATCAAGGTGCTGACGGGCACGCTTGAGCCGGGTCTTGAGCTGGTCAACGCCCGTACGCGCAAGAGCGACCGTCTGGCTCACCTGTATGTGATGTGCGGCCGCGACATGACCGAGGTCGGTCACGCCTATGCCGGCGACATTATCGTGGCGCCCAAGCTGGCGGCCGAGACGGGCGATACACTCTCCATTACCGGTAAGGTCGAGGCTGCGGCGTTTAAGTTCCCCAACTCTCAGTACCGCATCGCCATCGAGTCCGAGAATCGCGGGGACGAAGAGAAGCTCTACACGTTTATCGAGAAGGCCTGTAAGGCCGATCCGACCATGAGCATCGACCGCGACGAGGAGACCGGCCAGACCATCATCTCCGCCGTGGGTGAGGCGCAGGTTTCGGTGTTGCTCAATCGCCTTGAGGATCGCACCAAGGTCGTGGCCAAAAGCGTGCCGATTCGCATCCCGTATCGCGAGACCATTCGCCGCACGGCGAGTGCCCAGGGCCGCCACAAGAAGCAGACTGGCGGTGCCGGTCAGTATGGCGACTGCTGGCTGCGCGTTGAGCCGCTCATTGGGCCCGACGGTACGAGCGACGGCTATGAGTTTGTTGACGAGGTCGTGGGTGGCCGCATCCCGCGCTCGCTCATCCCCGCCGTGGACAAGGGCGTCCAGGAGACCATGAAGGACGGTATTATTGCCGGCTATCCGCTCACGGGCATTCGCGTGGCTGTGTACGACGGCTCGTATCACAGCGTCGACTCCAACGAGATGGCGTTCCGCGCGGCGGCTCGCATCGGCCTGCGCAAGGCATGTGCCGATGCCGACCCGGTGGTGCTGGAGCCCATCGAGGAAATCACGGTGACTATTCCCGAGAGCTACGCCGGCGCCGTGATGGGCGACATCTCGGCCTCGCGCGGTCGCGTGACGGGTATGGAGACCGATGAGCGCGGCGATACCGTGGTCATTGCCCAGGCGCCGCTGGCAGAACTGACGGATTATTCGACGCGCCTACGCTCTATCACGCGCGGCACGGGCGACTTTACCATGAAGCCCGCTGGCTACGAGCAGGTGCCTTATGACGTTCAGGCCAAGCTCGTGGAGCGCTATGAGGAGGGCCGCGCCAAGTAGCGTGTGGCGTTGCCTGCAACATACATGCCGGTGCAAGGGCCGCTCTGGGCAATCCAGGGCGGCCCTTTTGATCCCCGGGGGACGGAGGAAAACGGATCATTATAGGTTTTGGGCAGCTTGGTCGGCCCTAGTCTCCCGAGGCCTGATTGCGGCCGGTGGCGTAGTCGATCTGCACGTGCGGCTGCAGGTTGTAGCAGTACACGTGGAAGCAGAGGGCTTTGCCGTGGTCCTCGACCGATTGCGCCTCAAGGCGCACGCCGCGGCAGACAAGTTCCTCTTCGTTATACATGGGCGTGACGCGGTAGAGCACATGGTTGCCCGTGTCGCGGATGTAGCCGAGAATCTGCTCCTCAAACGGCAGCATGCCCGTTTCGTTGAGATAGCGCGTGCCGGTGAGGAGATTTTTGCGGTTGGCGTTTTCGCCGCAGAGCGACCAGGCGATAAGGTGGCAGCGGTTGTAGAGGCTCTGGCCCGGAATAAAGTCGTAGCGCTGCTGGTGCCAACCGGCAGGATGGATACGCGAGATATCGCCGCGCTCGCCTTGACCGAGCGACTCGGGGCCTACACAGGCGAGCGCCTTGCGAGTGCGGCCCAGGCTGTCGAGCTTGGAGAATTTCTTAAAGCAGCCCTCTTCTGTAGCGCGCTCGTATTCATCGAGCGTGAATGATGGTGTGCCGAGCGGGTGCGTGCTGTCGGTGCGAAGGGCAACGTAGGGGTTGCCGGCGTAGTCGGGAATGCTGCTGAGATAAACACCGCGGGCGCGGTTGAGGTCGGGATTTTCGACCTCGTCGATGGGGGTGGCGGCACTGTCCGCGGAAACGTCGTCATCGGTGTCGGTCGCGGCGGAATCGGAACCATCGTCAGGGTCCTGGCCGTTTTGAGGGTCCGGGGAGCTCGCCGTTCCCGATTCGAGCCGAGCGACCAGGCCCGCCTCGTCGTCGGTGCGGCTGGGACTCTCGTTTTGTTTTTCGGCCAGAGCCGCCGCCTGCTCATCGCTTTGCGGCGACAGCAGCTTGGGCGCTCCGTCGAGCGATCCCGTAAACAGCGCAAACCCCAGCACCACGGCGGTGCCGATGGAAAGTACTTGCTTGTAGGTGGACTTGCGCGACATTGAGGCTCCTGGATGGACGGTTGGGAATCTACCAGTCTAGCAGGAGCCGACAGGGGCCGCTCCACCGAACAAATACTCAAGATTTGGGACAAACGCTACGGATTCATTTGCCTCATATGGAGCTGCGGCGGTTGTGAATGTGGGGCCATTCGGCGTTTCCCCAGATAAAACCCGCCAAAATAAACCTGTCCCTTTTTGGCGGGCGCTGACCTTTTGGTCGCGCCCGTGAAGTTGAACGTCAGATTGCCGTGTCCGGAGCCCGCGCAGCGCCGAGCAGTTACGCCGTTTGTAAAACGGCGTAACCTAAAGGTTCATGTTGCCGTGAATGTAGGGGGTGACCTCGGGGGAGATATGGTCGCAGCCCAGCTCGCGCAGCGCGGACTCGATGGCGGCGGGCAGCGGGGTCTTGCCCTTGTCGTCGACGGCGTTGCCACCGAGGGCAGCAATCTTGGCGACATCTGCGGGTGCGGCCTCGATATGCATGCAGCCGCCGACCAAGCGCGCGCGTACCTGTGCCAGATCAAGATCGTGCAGGTAATCCTCGCAGGCGCGGATTAAATCGACCTTCTCGCGTGTAAGCTCCTCGCCCGTGGGGACGCGGGTGGCAAGACATGCTCCCGCCGGCAGGTTCCAAATGGGATAGCCCCATGCGCGCAGCAGCTCGCGCTCTTCGTCCTTGGTAAAGCCGACCTCCATAAGGGGTGAGCGTACGCCGAGCTCTTCTGCCGCACGCATGCCGGGGCGGTAGTCACCGCGATCGCTTGCATTGCTGCCATCGATGACGGTGGGAAAGCCGAGCGACTTGGCGTGGTTGACGATGGCGGTAAAGCCGGCGTGCTTGCAGTGGTAGCAGCGATTAGTATCGTTGCAGGCTACTTGGGGGAGCTGCAGCTGATCCACCGAAAGATTGAGCACGGGGAGCTTAAAATGCGGCCCCTCATTGGCCTGCCCATCAACGGACTGCTCAAACGAAGCCTGCTCGGGCGTGCCGATGAGCGGCGTGGTGAGATGGACGAGGAGGGTATTGGTAGGCATGATGCGGGCGCATACGGCGGCCAAAAAGCTGCTGTCAACGCCGCCGGAAAACCCGATAGCCACGCGCCCGTATGCCAAAAGCAGCTGTTCGAGCGCCGATAGCTTGTCTTGAAGCTCCTCTGCGGGTGCCGTGGTGTCTAAAATCATGAAACGATCCTTATCGTTGAGTACTCGATCGAAAACTATAATCCTAATGCGTTACTTGCCATAAGACTTCTATCTGTGTAACGAAAGTGCAATATGGTATATACGTTATATACAAGTTGCCAAATGCGGTAGAGTTGCGGCAATACGACAGCGAGAGTCGATGGGGGACCGATATGATCAAGGCTGTTATTTTTGACATGGATGGAACGCTGGTCGATACCGAGCGTTTGGGGATTAAGGCCTGGAAGGCAGGCGCCGCTGAGCTGGGGCTCGCGATTGATGAAGCGCTGATCCATCAGTTTATCGGCCGCACGCTGCCCGATGTTATGGACATCCTTGATAAGCATTACGGCAGCCATGAAACCACCGAGGCGATCTATCGTCGCCACAAGGAGATTCGCGACGAGATGGTCAAGACCGAACTGGAACTTAAGGCCGGTACCGCCGAGTGCCTAGACGAGCTGCTGGCTGCGGGCTATCACGTGGGTCTAGCGACGTCGTCGCGCCTCGTTACGGCCGAGCGCAACCTTAAGATGGTCGGTCTTTTTGACAAGTTTGAAACGGTAACGTGTGGCGAGGACGTCGTGCACGGCAAGCCCGACCCCGAGATGTATCTGCTCGCCTGCGAGCGCGCGGGCTTTGCTCCCGAGGAATGTGCCGTGGTCGAGGATTCGCGCAACGGCTGCGTCTCGGGCATCACGGCCGGATGCCATGTCTTCGCCGTCCCCGATATCGTGCCGCTGCCGCAGGACGTGGTGGATGGCTGCGAGGCCGTGCTCGATACGCTGTTCGATCTGGCGGCGGCGGTCAAGGCCGTGCGCTAGACAATTGCGGCGTTGAAACGAGCAATTGCCCACGTTTGCGCTCAAGCAAAAGGGGTCCGGCAATGGTCGGGCCCCTTTTGCTTGAGCGGCGACTTAGCATACTTGCGGGCGTGCTACAGATACGCACCGAGGTTGATGGCCGTGGCGTCGGTCTGGCTGCTTGCCTGGGTGCTGGCGCGTTCCAGCAGGAACGGCCGCACGAGTTCTTGGCGGTTGATGTCCTCGATGGCCGTGACCGCGGTGACGGTGCGCGCGGCAGAGCCGATGTGGACGTGCTTGGTCTTTGCCGGGGCCTTGTTCTCAATTTGCTCCATGAGCAATTGAACGCCCTTGCGGCCAATCTCGTAGCCCGGGGGCGCTACCGTAGTGAGCGGGACCGATCCGCTCCAAGCGAGTGGGTTGCCATCGCAACCTGCTACGCGTACTTGCCCGGGGACGGCGATGCCTTTGTCGACCAGCGCCGAGATGACGCCCGAGGCCAGCACGTCGGTCAGACCGACGACAAAATCGGGACGTTCGTCCGCGGGGCGCTCGGCGATTTGGGCACCGATGCCGTAGCCGTCGGCAGCGGTATTCCATTCGCCGGCGTCGATGACTTCGATCTTGATATCGGGGTGTAGAGCGAGCGCTTTATGAATGCCAAGGACGCGCAGGGTGAGTTGCATAAATGCTGCTCGGCCGACGACGACAATATGGTGCGCGCCGCGGGCGATGGCAAGTTCGGCAATGATGCGACCCTGGGCCTCGTTGTCGGCCGCTACGTAGTAGCCGGGCTCGGAGCAATGGATGTCCAGATGGACGATCGGCACGGGCATCTTGGTCATGGCGGGGTGCCAGTCGGGGGATGCCATGGGCTGAACCATGACGCCGGACATCTGGGTGCCCATAAAGTAGCGCAGGTAATGGTCCTCGAGAATATCGTCGTTATCGGCGTTGGCGATGAGCAAGTCGTAGCCGTGCTTGCGGGCCTCGTTGTGGGCGCCGCTGGCGATTTGGAGCGAAAAGCCGTGATCGAGACGGGGGAGCACCAGGCCAAAGGACTTGGTGGCGCCGCCCGCGAGCTGACGGGCGCTTTGATTGGGCAGGTAGCCAAGGCGATTGATGGTCTCGTTGATGAGCCTGAGGGTCTCGGGGCGCAGCTTTTCGGGGTGGTTGAGCGCGTTGGAAACCGTGCCCAACGAAACCCCGGCCTCGCGCGCGACGTCGCTGATTTTTACCTTTGCCATAGCGGCCCCTTTGATGCGTTTCAAGTACAAGCCAGATTGTAGCATCCCAAACCTACCAAAAAGGGACAGGTTTATTTTGGCAGGTTTATCTGGGGAAACGCCGTTGCCAGCGCGACCACCACGAAGGGGGCAGGTACCTTTGTGGTGGTTTGGACCGGCTGGACGTGTGTGCATCGAGTGGTATCTAAGTTGAGATACCACTTCTGGTATATCAGCTTGCGTTTGCGTGAGTACAATACTCGAACGTTATGCGTCTCAGCGCCCCCTGTGCGTGGACGTTTTGCAGTCAAGCGGACGAAGGGATTTATCCTATGTGCGGAATTGTCGGCTACACCGGCTCTGATATTGCAAAGAACATCCTGGTCACGGGCCTCAAGCGTATGGAGTATCGCGGCTATGACTCCTCGGGCGTCGCGCTCGAGGTGGGCGAGGGCGCCGCGGCGCACCTCGATGTCATCCGCCGCGTGGGTAAGGTCGCGGGCTTGGAGAGCGAGCTTTCCAATATCGACAGCGACGCTACCTGCGGTATCGGCCACACCCGTTGGGCCACCCACGGCAAGCCCTCCGTCGTTAACGCTCACCCCCACACCAGCTGCGACGGTCGTATCGCCATCGTCCACAACGGCATCATCGAGAACTTCGCCGAGCTGCGCGAAGAGCTGGAGGGCCGCGGCCACCACTTTAAGAGCGAGACCGATACCGAGGTCTTCGCGCATCTGATCGAAGAGGCTTATGCCGAGACGCACGACCTGATGGCCTCCGTGCGCGAGGCTTGCACCCACGTGGTCGGTGCCTATGGTCTGGCCGCCGTGTGCGCTGACGAGCCCGGCGTGATCGCCGTGGCCCGCAAGGATTCCCCGATCGTGGTCGGCGCGGGCGAGACCGGCGCCTATGTCGCCTCCGACGTCATCGCGCTCATCGACGCAACCCGCGACGTCGTGGTGCTCGAGGACGGTCAGTTTGCCAAGCTCACGCCCGCAGGCGTCGAGTACACCGACGAGGCCGGCAACGTTATCGAGCCCAAGGTCACCCACATCGACTGGGACCTGGACATGGCAGAAAAGGGCGGTTATCCCGACTTTATGCTCAAGGAGATTCACGAGCAGCCGCGCGTCGTGCGCGACACGCTGGTCGGTCGTATGACGCCGGCCGGCGAGCTCGACATCGACGAGCTGGGCCTTTCGCTCGAGGAGCTCAACGACATCGACCGCGTCTACGTGATCGCTTGCGGCACCAGCTATCACGCTGGCCTCATTGCTAAGAATCTCATCGAGGGCTGGGCTCGCATCCCCACCGAGGTGGAGGCGGCCAGCGAGTTCCGTTATCGCAATCCCATCATCACGCCGACGACGCTCGTCGTGGCCGTGTCCCAGTCGGGCGAGACGGCCGATACCCTTGCCGCCATTCGAGACGCGCGCATTAAGGGTGCCAAGGTCTTCGGCATCACCAACGTGGTGGGCAGCCCCGTGGCGCGTGAGAGTGACGGCGTCATCTACACCAAGGCCAACAAGGAGATCGCGGTCGCCTCGACCAAGAGCTTCATCGGCCAGGTCGTGAGCCTCACGCTGCTGGCTTTGCTGTTGGCGCAGGTCAAGTACCGTCTGACCACCAAGCAGGCGCGCATGCTGTTCCGTGAGCTTTCCGATACGGCCGAGCAGATCCAGTGGATTTTGGATACCCAAACCGAGGCCGTGCATGAGGCCGCCCTGCTGTGCAAGGACGCGCAGTCCGCACTGTTCGTGGGTCGCGGCATGGGCGCCGCTATTTCCTACGAAGGTGCGCTCAAGCTCAAGGAGGTCAGCTACCTGCACGCCGAGGCCTACGCCGCCGGTGAGATGAAGCACGGCCCCATTGCCCTGATCGACCCGGGCTTCCCTGTCATCGCTGTGGCCACCAAGAGTGCCACCTACGACAAGACCGTGTCGAACCTCATGGAGTGCAAGGCGCGCGGCGCCAAGGTCATCGTCGTTGCCACCGAGGGCGACGAGGAGATCAACAAGATCGCCGACTGCATCATCCGCGTGCCGGCAGTCCGCGACGTGTTCAGCCCCATCACGGCGAGCGTTCCGCTGCAGCTGCTCGCCCGCGAGGTCGCCATCCTGCGCGGCTGCGACGTCGACCAGCCCCGTAACCTGGCCAAGAGCGTCACGGTAGAGTAGTTGGTTCCGCCGTTCTAGCGACTAAGGCCCGGCTCCGCATCAAGTGAACTGCCTCCCATTTCTTGGACATGAGAAATGGGAGGCTTTCTTTATGCGCGTTGATTTGAGAGTGAAGCATGATGTCGAGGCCAGGAAGGCGGCCATAGGGCTCTTCGAGCTCGGGCACGGGTATAAATCTGCCGCGATCGCCCTTTCGCTTCCCGCGGAAGCCGTGAGAAGATGGCAGGAGATATACCGCGCATTCGGGAGCGAGGTGCTGCTACGCATGGACGGAAAGCAGGGCAGGTACACATACGAGCAGAAGATCGCCGCCGCCTCCGCCGTCGTCGACGGCGGCATGACGAAGACCGAGGCGATGGCGGCGTTCGGCATAATGTCGATGTCGCCGCTCAAGAAGTGGTGCGCGCTATACCGCCGGGGCGGCGCGGAGGCCCTGCGCCCGAGGCCCAAGGGCCGGCCGAGCGGTTCCAAGGCGAGGCCGCGGACCCGCGAGGAGGAGCTCGAGGAGCGGTGCCGCAGGCTCGAGGCCGAGGTGGCCTACCTAAAAAAATTACGCGCCCTGGTCGAGAGGGACGGGCTCTGACCAGGGCGAAGGCCGAAGCGGTCGCGGCCCTGCGCGCCGAGGGGCACGCGCTCGGGCACCTGCTCGCATGCGCCGAGCTCAAGAGGTCGACCTACTACTACGCCCTCGCGCACCCGCCGAGGCCCACGCGCGCCGAGCTCCGGGAGGCGGCCGCCGAGATCTTCTCGCGCACCGCCAACGGCTGCGGGCACCGGCAGATAGCGATGTGCCTCAGGGCGGAAGAGGGGGCCGTGATAGCCGACAAGACCGTGCTCAAGATGATGCGCGAGATGGGGATTCGCTGCGGGATCAGACGCGAGACGGCCTACCACAGGTACAACTCGTACAAGGGCGTCGTCGGCAGGACGTTCGAGAACGTGATCGCGAGGGATTTCGACGCCGGGGCCCCGTGGCAGAAGCTGGGGACGGACGTCACCGAGTTCAAGGTGGCTGGCGGCAAGGCCTACTGGGCCCCGACGCTGGACTTCTGCACCAAGGAGATCGTGGCGAGCGACATATCGACCACGCCCGACATGGCCCAGCAGGTGAGGATGCTCGACGAGCTGCTGCCCAAGATCCCCGAGGGCGCCGCCCCGACCATGCACTCGGACCGGGGCTGGCAGTACCAGCACGCCTCGTACACATCCAGGCTCGAGGCCGCCGGCATCGTCCAGAGCATGTCCAGGAAGGCGAACTGCATCGACAATGCCGCCACCGAGCAGCTCTTCGGCCACGTCAAGGACGAGTTCTACCGGGGCCGCGAGTGGGAGACATTCGAGGATTTCAAACGCGACCTGGAGGAATACATAGTCCACTGGAACACGCGGCGGAGGCAGGTAAGATTGAAGGGCCTGACCCCGGAGGAGTTCCGGAATCAGGCCCTCGCGGCCTAGTCGCTATTAAGGGCGTCCAAGATTTGGGACGCAGTTCAAAGACGGAGCCGGGCCTTTTCTGCATTTGCCCAGATAAAACCTGCCAAAATGAACCTGTCCCTTTTTGGCAGGTTAGCGGAGCTTGCTGGTCTCGAAGTACTCGGGGAACTGGTCCAGAACCTCGGTCTGGTTGCGGAACATCATATGCAGGTGCTTGCTGACCAAAAAGCTCGCTTCGATGGGGTCGCGACCGGCGATAGCGCGGCGAATCTGCTTGTGCTCGTTCACGATGTCCTGATTGTCGAGAACCTGCGTGGCGGCGCGCAGCCAGCGGAAGCGCTCCAGGTCGGCATTGGTCTCTTCGAGCCACGACCACACGGTGCTGCGACATGCGATGCTAAAAATCATGTGATGCATGAGGTTGTCGCTCAAAAAGAAGCCGATGCGATCCTCTTCGGCCATGGCCTTTTCCTGCAGCGCGATGGCGCGGTCGAGCTGCTCGATGCCGGCCGACGTGGCGCGTGCACAGCATTCCACGATCACCTGCTTTTCCAGATGTTCGCGGATGTAACAGGCACTCTCGGCAAGGGTGAGGTTGATGGGTGAGACGTAGGTGCCGCTTTGGGGCACGGTGCGCACCAGGCCCTCTTGCGCCAGACGCACCAGTGCCTCGCGCACGGGCGTGCGACCCATGTCCAGGTCATCGCAAAGCTGCTTGACGCCCAGCTTTTCGCCCGGCTTGTAGTCCAGGTAGACGATTTTGCGTCGAATGGTGTGGTAGGACTGGTCCTGTAGGCTCGTTTCCTGCTCGCCGACGTGCATCGATTCTTCCATAGCGCCTCGCAACTGTTCTATCAAACTAATATGTCAGTTGTTAATTATGCCGCGAATCAGCTCTCCGCGGTGGGTAATTCGGCTCTTGCCTGAGAACTATTGCGGCATCTTAGTCTGTGTTTGCGCAAGGCTGCGCTCAATGTTGCCGTATCATAAGCCGTCGCAAACGTGAAATAGAAAGAAGGAATCCCATATGCAACTGGCAAACATCGTACGCGAGCGCTGGAAAGGCGTCTTGTTCTGCCTGATCATCGCCATTCCCGCGACGTTGCTCGGCAAACAAATTGAGGTGGTCGGCGGTCCGGTATTTGCCATCCTCTTTGGCATGGTCCTGGTGCTCGTCTTTCCCAAGAATCGTCGCGAACAGCTCGCCGCTGGCGTCACCTATACGTCCAAAAAAGTCTTGCAGTACGCGGTTATCCTGCTTGGCTTTGGCATGAACCTCTCCCAGATTCTGTCCAAGGGCGCCCAGTCGCTGCCGATTATCGTGGCGACGATCTCGACCTCGCTTGTCATCGCCTTTGTGCTCTGCCACGTTATGAACGTGCCGGGTAAGATCGCGACGCTTGTGGGTGTGGGTTCGTCGATTTGCGGCGGTTCGGCCATCGCTGCGACCGCACCCGTCATCGATGCCGACGATCGCGAGATTGCCCAGGCCATTTCGGTCATCTTCCTGTTTAACGTTATCGCGGCGCTCGTGTTTCCGACGCTTGGCGGCATGCTCGGGCTGACCAACGAGGGCTTCGGCCTGTTTGCCGGTACCGCCATCAACGACACCTCGTCCGTAACGGCTGCGGCGAGCGCTTGGGACAGCATGCATCCCGGCGCCAATGTGCTCGAGAGCGCCACGGTGGTCAAGCTCACCAGGACGCTGGCCATCATTCCCATCACGCTGGCGCTTGCTTGCTGGCAGATGCATCTGGCGCGCAAGGCCGGCGGCGACGCTAGGAGCACGTTCTCGCTTAAACGCGCGTTTCCCATGTTTGTGCTGTTCTTTGTGCTGGCGAGTGTGATCACCACGGTGCTTCAGCTTCCCGTGTCCATCACGGCGCCCATCAAGGAGCTGTCGAAATTCTTTATTGTGATGGCCATGGCGGCTATTGGTTTTAATACCGATATCGTTGAGCTGGTCAAAAAGGGCGGCAAGCCCATCGCGCTGGGCTTTTGCTGCTGGATTGGCATTGCGTGCATGAGTTTGGGAATGCAGCACGTGCTGGGAATCTGGTAGAGAAGTAGCTTATTTGCGTGCTGCGTGCTGGTGAGCGCAAGCCTGCGGTGGAGCGATAGGAGCTCTTGCGGGTATGGCTTGTCCGCAGGTTTATAAGTCCCGAAGAGCTCTTATCGCCCCGCCAGGATGGCGATGCGGGGCAACATCTATACTCGCAGGACGGCGCTTTCTGCCCTATAGTGTTTGGTGAGCAATATCGTTCAATTTTGAAACACTCGGTCGTATGACCGTCGGCGGTTGCACGTCGCCGCGGACAGGGGCAAATCATGGATAGCGATGCCAAGCTGAACATCTTGACTGGGGCCCTGGCTGCTGCCGGGGCCTCGGCATTGGCAATCGATGCGCGTGGGGGCGTCGCGATCTCGACCATGAATGACGCGGCGCTTGAGCGGGATGTGGCGGCTTTTGTTGCCGAGCGCCTCGACCGTATAGGAGACGGCGCGCGTCTGGTTATGGGGCGTGCGGGTACGCGCCTGAGCCTGACCGTTCGCCCCACCGACAAAGAGGGCGGGGGCCTTTGGGTCGTCGTGGTCCGCGAGGTGCGCGGCGCCGCGGCGCATGCGGGCATCGAGTGGCTCAACGCCGACGAAGTTGAGGCCCGCTACGAATCGAGTGCGTACGGCATCGTTGAGGGTGCCGCTGCGGTGGCTGCACCGGTTGCCGAGAGCTACGCGCGCGGTGTGCCCCTTATGCTCGAGGGTGAGCTGGGAGCGGGTCAGGTTGAGATCGCCAAGCGCCTCTATCTGGACGGTCCTTTTGCCGATCAGCCCTTTGTTTCCGTCGCGCTCGATGAACTCACCGATCGCGGTTGGCGCCATGTGCTCAAAAGCTCCGAATCGCCGCTGTTCCAAACGGGGCTGACACTTTGCATTGAGGGCTGGAATGCGGTTGGCCCCCAGCGCCTCCGCGAGCTGGTCTCCACGATGGCCGACACCGCGTTGGCGACGCGCTGTCATGTGGTGCTGACGGCGAATGACATGCCGGGCGGCAGCGAAAGTGATCAAGCCGCCTTTGTGACCGAGCGCTTCGCCTGTGCGGTGAGCGTGGCGCCGGCAATCGCCGAGCAGGGAGCCGCGTCGACGAAGGTCGCGCGCTATTTGGAATATCTCGCTGATGCATTTGGGACGGCAGCGCCCACGCTGTCTGCCGCGGCGACGAAGACGCTCGATGCTTACCGCTGGCCGCGCAATTATCTGCAGCTCCGCGAGGTCTCGGAACGACTGTATATATTGGTGGGGGCGGGCACGGTGGACCGCGCTGTGGCGGAGGAAGTGCTCGCCCAAGAGGACGTGATTAAGACCGCAACCTTTGGCGCCCCGACACTCGAAAGCGACCTGTATATCCTGCGACCGCTGGCCGATACCGAGCGAGATATCGCGCATCTGGTTGTAGACCATCTCCACGGCAACCGAACCCGTGCGGCGGAGGTGCTGGGCATAAGCCGTACAACGCTGTGGCGCTTGCTGAAGGACGATAACCGTTGAGCGAGGCGCCCGTGACCGCGCGCGACGCGTGTGCTACAGTCCAAAGCGTTATTGTTTCGATTTGGTTACGGCGTGCGAGGGCATATGGCTGAGACTTCAAAACCGAGCCGCAGAAGGCGGAGTGCCGCGCCGGTCAACCGACGCACGACATCGGTGACGTGGGGTAAACACGCCTCGGGGTTTGATGGCTCGTTCAAGCGCACTAAATACGGCTATCCTTCGGCAAGCGCCCGCTTGGCAATGCAGGCAGAGTCCTCACTGTGGGGCCGCAAACGCGTGGTGGGCTCAAAGCTCAAGCACGACGGAACGCTCGGTTATATTAGCCGCGGGGCGGCTCGCCGCAGCGGACTCAATCCGGCTGGTTGGCACCGTTATGTTCCGATCGCGGTCGTCGTTGCAGTGATCGTCATCGCACTCGCTGCGCTTGGCTACGCCGGCGGTGGCGCCAACTTGGACGCAGTGTTTAAATCGCCCGAGCTCGCGCATGCAGGCACAGAAGTTGTCGAGGGCGCGCAGACCCAGACAGGCGTCGCGCCCCAGCGCGGCATCGTCGCGGCGGCCTCCACCATCGCCGATGCGCAAAAGGACGAGGACGAACAAGGCGACGGTGCCGAAACGACTCACACGAACGAAACGACGACAACGGCGACGTCAATATAAGTTGCGAGTGGGGTAGCTAAAATAGCCTCGTCCAAAATTAGCTACCCCCGCTGACGCTCCTGGGTTACCTTACGTAGACGACGTTGTCGCGGCGCGGCTTTGCCTCGGGTAGCGTGCCTTCGGCGTAGCCCAGAATGCAGTGACCGACACCGCGCAGGCTGCCGTCGGCGGGCAGGCCCCAGCTGGCTAGCAGCTCCAGACCCTCGGGCGAGTCAAAGACCTCATGTGCGCGGTGAATCCAGCACGAATCGACACCCAGTGCATAGGCGGCGTTGAGCAAGTTGCCCATGGCGAGCGAGCCGTCTTCCAGATGTGTGGGCACGCTGCGGTCAACCAGCACCACCACAACGGTCTTGGCGCCATAGAAGGGGTCGCTGTTGCTGTCCATGACCTGGGCGTTGAGCTGTGAGAGACGCTCGACGGTCGCGGGGTCGGTGACGGCGACAAACGTCACCGGCTGGCGGCCCATGCCGCTCGGTGCATATTGGCCGGCTTCGATAATACGTGCAAGCTTTTCGGCCTCGACGGGACGATCGCTGTATTTGCGGCAGCTGCGGCGGTGAATGAGTGCTTCGATAGTCTCCATGGTGTCTCCTTGCGGTGGCGTTGCAGATGCCCCGTTCATACCCGTCGGGCTCAAACGATAGACGGTCAATTGCCCGGCCAAAAGGATAGATTCCAATTGGCAAAGTAGGTTTGCATAAAAGTACCTTCAGAATGTGACAAACCAATGGGATGGTTAAACGTTTTATCCCGTCTACCCTGCGGTTTTTTACCACTTGCCTAAATGACGAACGCATAACCTCTGATAAAGGTTTTACTAAAGGAGTACCAACGTTTATCAATGCGCCGTGGTGGCGCCGGGCCAGGAGGTAACATCATGTTCCAGGCTGGAGATGTCGTCGAGACCGATTTCGAAGGATTTCTGAAGCTGCTGCGTTCCAAGACGCGCGCTTTTGTGACGATCGACGATCACGAGTACTACATCACGCACACCGATGGCTATTGGCGTGTCCAGGATTGCGAGGCCCTCAACGACAAGGGCCACTTTACTGACTGCTCCGAGCTGGTCAACACGGTCTGCGAGGTCGTCGAGCTGCCGTGGATTGCCGGCAAGAGCCTGCATGACAGCTTCTCGGGCGCTACGGTCTATGAGGCTGTTGCCGCTTAACAGGCAATAAAACCCGATTTTCACGTGACCGCTGGCGCCGCCCCCGCGCCGGCGGTCTTTTTCTGCCGATAGACCATAAAAGTGCAAGCATTTGCGGAGAGCCTGTTGACGATAGTCAAAACTCGGACTAATCTAGAGACACAAAATTGGTCAAAAATCGGACAATCGAATGGTGGGATAGATGAACAGTGCGGTTACGCTGGTCGACTTCGACCGGTTGCTCAATGGACTCGACCATATCTATTCGGAGTTCTCGCGCGCCTGCGGCCTTTCGGACTGCGCTTACTGGATGCTCGTCGATACCAGCACGGCGGGCGGCAGTATTGCCGTAAGTCGTCTGACAAGCGAATGGTTCTACAGCAAGCAGACCATCAACTCGGCAATTAAAACCTTGACGGCGCGGGGCTTCGCAACGTTGGAGTTTGCCGAAGGCAGTCGTAAGAACAAGGTTGTGAGCCTGACCGAAGAGGGCAGGCGATTTGCCGAGCGTTATGCGCTGCCGGCACTCAAGGCCGAGCAGCGAGCCTTTGGCGCGCTTGAGCCATGTGAGCAGCGCGAGATTATGCGCTTGATCGGCAAATTCTCTCAGGTACTCGGCGATGAGTGCGATGCCTTTAAGCAGCATATTGCTGCCGAGAGCCAAGCCGAGAATCAAGGTGAGGGGGAGTCGTGCGACTGTTAATGAGGTTTCTAAAGCCATATCGAGGGCTTGTCGCAGTGACGCTGCTGGTGCTGCTGGTGGATAACGTCGGTACGCTGTTGGTTCCCACGATGCTGGCGAACATGGTCAACACCGGTATTACCACGGGCGATGTCGACTACATTTTACGCAATGGCCTATACATGTTTATCGCGACCAGCATGGCTAGCGGCGGCACGGTGCTGGGCTGCTATCTTTCGGCGCGCCTGGCCGCCAACGTGGCTTGCGATATCCGCAATGCCGTGTACGACAAATCGCTCGAGCTCGCGGCCAGCGATTTTGAGCGCTTTGGCACCGGATCGATGATCACGCGTTCGCTCAACGACATCAACGTGATTCAGCAGGCGATTCTGCAGACGATTCAGCTGGTGCTGCCCGTGCCGTTTTTGGCTGTGGCGGGCATCATCTTCGCCTGGTTTATCGATCCCGCCATGGGCACGCTTCTGGGCGTAGCCGTTGCGATTGTGCTGGTGGCGGCGGTCTTTACGGTTGCCAACGCGGCGCCGATTTTTATGCGCCTACAGGGCTTTATCGACCGCATGAACGTGGTGCTGCGCGAGAATATTGTGGGCGTGCGCGTCATCCGTGCGTTTAACAAGGAGCGCCACGAGGAACGGCGTCTGGACGAGGTGTTTAGCGAATACGCCGCCAACGCCATCAAAGTCAACCACCTGTTTGTGGGCCTCGACAGCTCAAGCTTCTTTTTGATGAACATCGCCGAGGTGGCGGTGCTGTGGGTGGGCGGCAACCGCGTAGGCGCCCACGCCATGCAGATTGCGAGTATCTCGGCGGTGCTGGAGTATGCAATTCTGATCCTGTTCTTTGTGATGATGGCCCAGATGGTGGTGCTGACGCTTCCGCGTGCTGCCGCGTGCCTGAACCGTGCGCAGCAGGTGTTGGAGATTGAGCCGAGCATCGTCGATGGCGAGCGCACGCTGGATGACGGGGCGCACGAGCCCCAAGACGAAGCCGATGCGGTGGCCGTGTTCGACCACATGTCGTTTCGCTTTGACGATGCCGACGAGGACACCCTGTGCGACCTGAGCTTTGCCTGCCGTCGCGGTCAGACGACTGCGATCGTTGGCTCGACAGGCTCGGGCAAGTCGACGGTGGCCAAGCTCTTGCTGCGCTTCCACGATGCCACCAAGGGCTCCATTCGCCTGGACGGCGTTGATCTGCACGACCTTTCGCAAGGCGAGATTCGCGGGCGCATTGCCTATGTGCCGCAAAAAGCATGGCTGTTCTCGGGCACCGTGGCAAGCAATCTGCGCTTTGGCAACGAGGACGCGACCGAGGCGGACATGCTTCATGCGCTGCAGGTTGCCCAGAGCACCTTTGTGCTCGATCAGCCGCAGGGGCTCGATACCCCGGTGGCGCAGGGCGGCACGAACTTTTCGGGCGGCCAGCGCCAACGTCTGGCCATTGCTCGCGCGCTCATGAAGCGCGCCGACCTGTACATCTTCGATGACAGTTTTTCTGCTCTGGACTTTAAGACCGATGCCGCCCTGCGTCATGCGTTGCAAGACGAGACGCGTGACGCTGCGGTGCTCATCATCGCGCAGCGCATCTCGACGATTTTGCATGCCGACCAGATTGTCGTGCTCAAGGACGGCGAGATTGTGGGCTTGGGCACGCATAGCGAGCTTATGGAAACCTGCGAGGTGTACCACGCCATCGCGGAATCACAGATGAAGGGAGGTGAGTAGCATGACCGAGGAGCTCAAAAAACAGGGCATCGTCGATGATGCCGCGGTTGAGGAGACAGTTGAGGAGACGGGCGCCATGCCCGGCCTGGACGAAGCCGCCAAGGCGGCGGAGCGCGAGGCTCGCCGCCAGGCGCTCTACGAGGAAAACGAGCGCGCCGAGGACGAGCGCGCCCGCGCCGAGGCGGAGCGCATGCGCGACGTTGACGACGAGGACGAGGACGAGACGCCCCGCGACACCTGGGCGACGGTGCGCCGCCTGTGGAGCGAGGCCGCCGGCGACCATTGGCGCTTTTATATCGTGTTCGCGAGCATCGTGTTCTATGTCATCTTTAACACCGCGGCGCCGGCTTACAGCGCCCGCGTGATCGATGAACTGTGGGGGCACATGAAGCTGGCGTTTGCCAACAACACTACCTTCAGCATTACCTGGGAGAACTGCGGCAGGACCATCTTCATCTACTTTATGATTTGGACCGCCGCCGCCTCGTTCTACGCACTCCAGAGCTTTTTGATGTCGAGCGTTGCCGAGCGCCTCAACCTGCGCCTACGCAACCGCATCGCGCAAAAGCTCAACCGTCTGCCGCTTGCCTACTTTGATGCGCATCGTCCCGGCGAGGTCGTCAGCCGTGCGACCAACGACTTGGACAAGATGTCCGAGAGTATGCAGCGCGGATTGCTTCAGCTGCTTGTGTCGATCGGCACCGTGGTGGGCGCCGTGAGCGTGATGTTCGTGTTTAGCGTGCCGCTCACGCTCGTCTTTTTGTTCTTTATGGCGCTGTCGCTGCTGATGACCAAAGTGGTCTCGCGTCGCACACATGACGTGACTGGCGAGCGCCAGGAGTGGGTGTCCAAAATCACGAGCGCGGTTGAGGAAGGCTATTCGGGCCGTTTGGTGATTCGCGCGTTTAACCGCGAGCGTCAGAGTTCTGCCGAAGTGCATGAGGCCTCGAGGGAGCTAGCGCGCGTGAGTACCAAGGCCGACTTTATGATCAATGCCGTCGGCCCTGCGGTGCGCTTTATCGGCCGTTTGGCGCAGATCGTGATCGCGCTGGTGGGCTGCAGCATGCTGGTTGCCGGTCACATGACCGTCGGCGTGTTCCAGGCGTTCTTTCAGTTTATCTACGAGGCGTCCGAACCCATGACGCAGCTGTCGTTTACCTTTAACTCGCTGCAGAGCGCGCTGGCGAGTGCGGAGCGCGTGTTCGACCTGCTCGATGAGCCCGAGATGGAAGCCGGTCCGCTGCCGGACGAGGCCGCCAAGCTGCCGGGTCGCGTAGAGGGCCGCGTCTCCTTTGAGCACGTGCGCTTTGGTTATTCGCCCGACAAGCCGCTTATGCGCGACGTGTCGTTTACCGCCGAGCCGGGCCAAAAGATCGCGGTGGTGGGAACCACGGGCGCAGGCAAGACGACGCTCATCAACCTGCTCATGCGCTTCTACGAGATTGACGGCGGGCGTATTACGCTCGACGGCGTGGATACGAGCCGCATGGACCGCGGCGAGCTACGGCAGCAGTTTGGCATGGTGCTGCAGGACGCCTGGCTGTTCGATGGCACGATTGCCGAAAACATCGCCTACGGCTGCCCCGAGGCAACGCGCGACGAAATTGTGGCCGCCGCTCGTGCCGCGCAGGTCGACTTCTTTGTGCGCACTATGCCGCAGGGCTACGACACGCGCGTGGCCAACGATGCCGAGAGCATTAGCCAGGGCCAGCGTCAGCTGCTGACCATCGCACGCGTGCTGCTCAACAACCCGGCGATTCTCATCCTGGACGAGGCGACCTCAAGCGTGGACACGCGTACCGAGCTTGCCATCGGCCGTGCCATGGACGCGCTTATGCGCGGGCGCACGAGCTTTGTGATCGCGCATCGCCTGTCGACGATCGTGGACGCCGACCTGATCTTGGTCATGGATCACGGCAACATTATCGAGCAGGGCACGCATAAGGAGCTGCTGGCTGTCGAGGGTGCCTACGCCGACCTCTATCTGAGCCAGTTCGCATAATGTGACAAAGGGACGACCCCTTTGTCACATTGGAAATAAGGCGCGCCGGGGATGAATTCCCTGGCGCGCCTTTTGCGTCGATGCCGATGTTGTTTTGTGCCGCTTGCGTTCCTAGCGCTCGTCCACGAGCTTGGTGACGAGGGCCTTAAGCTCGGCCACCTCTTTCTCGAGCTCTTTGACGCGGCGGGCGTTCTCGGTGATGCCCTGGCGGTTGAGGGCGGACTGCTCGGCGGCGTCGTCGGGCATGTACTCGCGATGCTGCTTGGCGTCGAAGCTCTCCTCGAACACGCGGCATCCGTTGCGCTTGATGATGCGTCCCGGCACGCCCACGACGGTGCAGTTGTCGGGTACGTCCTTGACGACGACCGAATTGCCGCCGATCTTGACGTTGTTGCCGATGCGAATGTTGCCGAGCACCTTGGCGCCTGTGCCCACGGTGACGTTGTTGCCCAGGGTGGGGTGGCGCTTGCCGGTTTCGTTGCCGGTGCCGCCGAGCGTGACGCCCTGGTAGAGCACACAGTTGTCGCCCACAATGGTGGTCTCGCCGATGACGACGCCCATGGCGTGGTCGATAAAGAAATGCTTGCCGATCTGTGCGGCGGGATGAATCTCAACGCCGGTGATGTGGCGGGTGATTTGCGAGAGCACGCGGGCGAGCGAGCGATGACCGTGCTCCCAGAGCCAGTGCTCGGGCACGTGGTTCCACTTGGCGTGCAGGCCAGGATAGGAAAGGAAGATGACCAGACCGTTTTGCGCGGCGGGGTCCTGCGCTTGGACGGTCTTGATGTCCTCGCGGATGGTATTGATAAAGCTCACCGGCCGCCCTCCCTTAGCCCATGGCAATGCGATTCAATAAAGTATAGCGATTCGCTAGGGATTAGGAAGGACAATCTTGGCAGCTTTGCACGACAGGTGTCAGTTATGCAAACTTGCTGGTAATGGAGTCATGCTTTTGTGGGGTTGCGCACGAGGGGGCGCCGCAACCGTATACTGGTCAACTTGGACGTGTCCGCGCCCACAACTGAGAGGTTTTACTTCATGGGTTTCATCAATTTTATTGCCGAGCTGCTTAAGGACCCGCGCACCGCGATCGCCAGCTGGATCGCCGCCGGCCCGCTTATGGCCTACGGCTGCGTGTTCCTGATCATCTTTATCGAGACGGGCGTGGTGTTCTTCCCGTTCCTTCCCGGCGATTCGCTGCTGTTTGCTTCGGGCTTCTTTGCCCACAACGGCGGCTTTAACATTGTGGCGCTTCTGGCCATCGCATGGGCCGCTGCCATTTTGGGCGATCAGTGCAACTTTATGATCGGTCACTTCTTTGGCAAAAAGATCATCGCTTCGGGCAAGGTCAAGGCTATGACGCCCGAGCGCATCAAAAAGTCCGAGGACTTCTTGGACAAGTGGGGCCACCTGGCCATCTTCCTCGGCCGCTTCTTCCCGTTTATCCGCACCTTTGTGCCCTTTATCGCCGGTATGGGCGGCATGCACTGGCGCAACTTTGTCGTCTTTAACGTGCTGGGCGGCATTACCTGGTCGACAGTCTTTACGCTGCTGGGCTACTTCTTTGGCGGCATTCCCTTTGTGCAGGAGCACTTTGAGCTGCTGATTATCGGCATCGTTGCCGTGTCGATCATCCCGACCGTGGTCGGTCTGGTCAAGGCTAAGCTGGGCAAAAAGAACGCGTAGCTCGAGCCAGCGCGCAAACCGTGCCGTTGAGGCCCGTCACCGCTTACGGTGGCGGGCCTCTTTAGTTTCGGTCAAATGAAAATACTTTACTTAGTTAAAGAAAAGCGTTTTATCAGACGCGTGCGGGGAGTACAATCTCGTGCATGCGAATCGACGTGCCATCGGCTTTGATGCTGCTCGCGTGTCCCGTCCGGCTCTACGCTCCGGGCGTGCGACGTTGCGACGCGGTCGGCCTCGGTCCTTGCGTGCGGGTTCGCGAGTATGCAACTGTGTATGTAAGGAGCGACATATGACTGTCGAGAAGAAGGATATCGATTGGGGTAGCCTCGGCTTTGGCTACATGAAGACCGATTACAGCTACGAGGCCCATTGGAAGGATGGCGAGTGGGACGAGGGCGGCCTGACCACCGACCACACCCTGCATGTCTCCGAGTGCGGTGGCATCTTCCATTACTGCCAGGAGGTCTTTGAGGGCCTGAAGGCCTACACCGCCGAGGACGGCAGCATCGTCTGCTTCCGTCCCGACATGAACGCCGAGCGCATGTATAACTCTGCCCAGCGCCTCGAGATGCCCCCGTTCCCCAAGGACAAGTTCGTTGAGGCCGTCAAGCAGGTCGTCTCTGCCAACGCCGCCTGGGTTCCGCCCTTCGGCTCCGGCGCGACCCTGTACGTGCGTCCGTTTATGATCGGCTCCGGTGACGTGATCGGCGTGGCTCCCGCTCCTGAGTACACGTTCCGCATTCTCGTGACCCCGGTCGGTCCGTACTTTAAGGGTGGCCTCAAGCCCGTCAAGCTGCGCGTTTCCGAGTATGACCGTGCCGCACCGCACGGCACCGGCAACATCAAGGCCGGCCTGAACTACGCCATGTCCCTTAAGCCCACGATGGAGGCCCATCGCGAGGGCTATGCCGAGAACCTGTATCTCGACTCCGAGTCCCGCACCTATGTCGAGGAGACCGGTGGCGCCAACGTCCTGTTCGTGAAAGAGGATGGCACGCTCGTCGTTCCGCAGTCGCACACCGACTCCATCCTGCCCTCCATCACCCGTCGTTCGCTCGTTCAGGTCGCTCAGGACCTGGGCATGACCGTTGACCAGCGCCCCGTCGAGTGGGCCGAGGTCAAGGCCGGCACCTTTGTGGAGTGCGGCCTGTGCGGCACCGCTGCCGTCATCTCTCCGGTTGGCGAAATCGACAACAAGGTTTACGGCGCCGACGAGACCGTGACCTTCCCGGCTGGCTACACCGAGATCGGTCCTGTGATGAAGAAGCTCCGCGAGACCCTGACGGGCATCCAGTCTGGTGCTGTCGAGGACAAGCACAACTGGGTTTACACCGTCGCGTAATTAGCCTTTCCTGTCCGGGCAGAGAGTAAGCTCCCTCCCGGCGCGTCCTCGGACATGCAAGAAGCCCTCGCTGCGCACTTCGTGCGGCGAGGGCTTCTTGCGTCCTGACGCTCCTATTTGGCAAGGTGTTTTTTAGAATCCATTTTGCGCTC
>CABRZY010000003.1 GCA_902475475.1 uncultured Collinsella sp. | reverse complement strand
AATCTCAAACTCCGGCAAATCGCGCCGACTGAATCGCATGGCAAAAGCGGCTCGCGACTGCGGCGCAACCGTGGTCGTCATCAGCAGCGACAGCAAGTCTCCACTCGCGCGCCTGGCAGACTACACTTTTAATACCGTCAACCACGAAGCACTGCTGACAACGGGCGACTTCGCGTTCTCCAAGATGAGCGCCACGATGATCATCGAGGTCATCTACAACTTCCTGCTGCCCGAAATCGAAGACGCCCGCGAGCATATCAGCTACTACGAAGAGCTCATCCAGCCGGATAAGGTCGTGGAGTAGGCTTTATAGGGAGTCGTTAGTTGCTTGTCGCACGAAACTATGCCGGTTTACTACGATGAAATCGCAATGTATGACCATATCGCGTTTTGAAAGAAAACCGCAGGCGTTCTACCTGCGGTTTTCTTTTTGCAATATTAGCTGTGCTCGAGCTATGCCGATTCATCGTAGTAAACCGGCATAGTTTTTGACGGTCGGGCCAGACGGGCAAGTGGCGAGGCAAGGATTATTGATATTTTACCCCCCAACACCGCCGACTCGTTCTAACCTCGAGCCTCTTCCAGCATCTGCCTGGCGTGGGCCAAGCTTGCCTCAGACTGATCGCCGCTCAACATGCGGGCGATCTCGGCGGTACGCGCTTCACCGGTTACCTCGTCCAAATGCGTCTGGGGAACATCGCCCGGTTCCTTGCTGACGACATAATGCTTGTCAGCCATGACGGCGACCTGCGCCAAGTGGGTTACGACAATCACCTGATGCGTAGCGGCGAGATCTGCCAGCACGCCCGCGAGCGCACGCGCCGTGGAGCCACCGACGCCAGCATCGACCTCGTCAAACACCAGCGTATCGACACCGTCCGCGTTACCGAGGACAACCTTACTTGCCAACATAACGCGGCTGAGCTCGCCGCCCGACGCAATGCGGCGCAGGGGACGTGGAGTCAAACCGGCACCGCTGCGGTATAGCAGCTCGTAGCTCGAAGGACCAACGGGCGTCCACTCAGCACGGGGAAGATCGCGCGACTCCCAGACGAGCTCGGCGCCGCCCATCTCCAGGCGAGCCATCTGGCGGCCAACCTCGTGACAGAAGCGCGGGGCCGCCGTATTGCGGGCGCGCTTAAGTGCCTTGGCAGCGGCAAACAACTCGCGCTCAGCGCTCCCGAGTGCCTCACGCGCCTTTTTGATCTGTTCATCGCCATCATCGACCAGGGACAGCAGCTCTTGCGAGCGATCGCGCATGGCAAAAACATCGTCCATGGTGGGGCCCCACTGACGCAACAGGCCCTTGAGGTCGGAATACCGCTCACGCATGCGAGCGAGCTCGCGCGGGTCGAAGGCGACGCCATCGCGATAGGCACGAAGCTCGTTCGCGCAATCCTCAAGTGAGATACAGGCATCCGAAAGCGCATCGGCAATGTCGCCCAGTTTGCGATCGACGGTAGCCATTCGGGAAAGTTCTGCCACGGCGCTGTTCACGGCGTCGAGCGCTCCCCCTTCGGAGGCAAGCGATGCATGGGCATCGTTAGCTGTGGCAACCAGTACCTCGGCATGTTCGGAGCGCGGCAGCAGTTCCTCGAGTTCCTCATACTCGCCCGGTTTGGGGTCGACCTCGCCGATGCGCTCGAGCGCAAAGCGCGCTTCCTCGACGCGACTCCCCCGCGCACGTGAGGCCTCCTCGACGCGACGGACCTCCTTGGCAGCCGCGCGCGAGGCTTTAAAGCAAGCACGGTAGTGCTCGAGCGCCTCGAGCGCAGAGCGTCCCGCCCAGGCATCGACCATCGCAACGTGATGCGCCGGATCGAGCAAGCGCTGGTGCTCGTGCTGGCCGCACAGATCCATCATCACGCCGACGCGCTCCGAAAGCTCGCGCACACTGGCAATGCGACCGTCAATCTTCACGCGGCTGCGGCCCTCGGCAGAAAGGCTGCGCTGTACGGTGAACCCCTCCGTGTCGTGCGGCCCGTCGAAGAGTCGCGCCTCGACGCTCGCCAGTGCCTCGCCCTCGCGCATCGTCGACGAATCCGCACGCTCGCCCAAAATTAGCTTGAGGGCCGAGAGCAGCGCGGTCTTGCCGGCGCCAGTCTCGCCAGTCAGGACAGTCAGGCCGGCACTCGGCACCAGCGTCGCCTCGCGAATGAGTGCAATGTTATAAACCTGCAGCTCATCGATCATGACGGACTCCGTAGAATACGCGGCTCACCGAGTTATAGAAGCTCTCGGGGCCGTAATCCAGCAGCAACACATCTCCGGGCCCGCGGCGCACCGCCACGCTCTCAACGGTGCCATCGCAGGTAATAAACTGTCCATCGATAGCGATCGCCGGAACGCTCGGGCGATCATCGGACATAAAGATTTCGACGACATCACTCGGCGAGGTCAAAAAGGCACGAGCCTGAATGGTGTGCGGCGCAATGGGTACGCAGACCATGCCCGTATAGTCGGGGCTCACGATGGGGCCACCGGCACTGAGCGCGTAACCCGTAGAACCAGTCGCCGTGGACACGACCACGCCGTCGCCACGCAGACGGTCGATATGATGGCCGGACACCGTGATGTCGAACTCGACCATATCGGACAGCGGACCGCGGGTAAGCGCCATGTCGTTGAGGGCGAAGGTGCGCACGACATCCTTCGTACCGTCTTCGCGCACGGACACGATATCCGCGGCGATGGTGGCGCGACGGCTCACGTGCAGCTCACCGGACAGGGCGTCGCTCACGACCTGCAGGATGTCGCGCTCCTCGGGGCTCGCAGCAGTTAGAAAGCCCAGGTGACCATAGGAAAGACCGAGGATAGGAATCTCACGATGGTTGAGGATGCGGGCAGCGCGCAGCAACGTACCGTCGCCGCCGAGCGTAATGACCAGATCGGAGCCGTCAATATCAGGCGTGCTCTGAATCTTGGATCGCTGGTCGGCAGCCCATGCGACCTCATAGCCCTGGCGAGTCAGCCAAAGCTCGAGCATCAGGCCGCTCTCGACCGCCTCTTGCTTGTAGTAATTGGGAACCAGAAAGACCTTCATAGCGTTGCAGCTTTCTCGCTCATAACCGATACCTGGGATTGCAGCTCGTCTTGCGAGCGATCGCCGGGGTCAAATCTCGTGCCGTACAGGAAAAACTCAACGTTGCCCTTGGCGCCATGAATGGGCGACACGCACACATCGACCGGGAACAGGCCCTTGGCAGCAAAGAGTTCAACCGCCGCCACGAGTGTATCGCGGCGCACGGCGGGATCGGTCACAATGCCGCCCTCGCCCACCAGCGCCGCCGGAGCCTCAAACTGCGGCTTTACGAGCGTGCAGAATGCACCCGTAGGCGCCAGGCACGCCAGTACCGCATCGATAATGTTCGCGATGCTGGTAAACGAGACATCACACACAGCCAGGTCGATAGTGCCGGCATAGCCAAGCTCAGGCAGCTGCGTCACGTTTGTGCGCTCATGCAGCGTCACGCGATCGTCCTGGCGCAACGACCAATCGAACTGGGCGCGACCCACGTCCACCGAGACAACGGTCGCAGCTCCGCGCTTGAGCAGACAATCGGTAAAGCCGCCGGTAGAGCAGCCCACATCCAGACAGGCAAGGCCCGTCGGATTGATGCCAAACGCATCAAGCGCGCCTTCGAGCTTAAGACCGCCGCGGCCAACATAGGGAATGCGCCCCTTCACATGCAGCGGCAGCCCCGGGATCACCTTAAGGCCCGGCGAAGTCAAGCGCTCACCGCCACTCGAGACCAAGCCGGCCATAAGAGTGCGAAGGGCATCCGCGCGATCGGCGCAGATGCCCTGTGAAATCAGTTCGTCATCAAGACGCACGCGTTTCATGAATGCCATCAACCATTCGTATCCGGAGATGCGGCCTAGCTATCCTGGGATTCGTTTGCCGCATCCTCATCGTATTCCTGCTCGAGCTTGTCGGCCTCACACGGCGTCAGCTCAAACTTGTCGACCATGTCGACCGCACGGGAGCCCAGCTCAATCGCCTCGTCAAACAGATCGAGTGAACGCTCCAAGGAGGTATCCTTGGAGCGAACGGTAGCGATGATCTGGTCCAGACGGTCCGAAATCTCGTCAAAGTTACGGACAGAACCCTCTGGCATGGCTACTCCTCGACGGAGTCGACGACAGCCTCGGCAGCGTCCGCATCCTCGGCAAGTACACCGGCGGCAGCCTGAGCGGCGGCGACCTTTGCGGCAGCCTCTGCAGCCTGCGCCTCCTCGCGAGCGCGGTCCTCGGCCAGCAGCTCTTGGTACAGGTCCTCGCCCGGCAGCTCCTCGCTGCGAGCGATCTTGCCCAGCACGCCGTTGACGAACGACGCGGACTGGTCGGTGCCATAGGCCTTGGCAAGCTCGACGGCCTCGTTGATCACGATGGCGTCCGAGACCTCTTCGTCGGTGAGGAAACGCATCTCGTAAACGGCGATACGCAGCAGATTGCGATCGGCGCCGGGCATGCGCATAAGATCCCAGTTCTTGGCAACGGAGCGCAGGGCGCAGTCGATGCGGTCGATATGCTCGTAGGCACCGCGGCACAGCTCCAGCGCATAGGGGTCGAGGGGACCCTTCGAGATCAGGAAATCGCCCTCGAGGACGCGCTCGAGCGGGCTGTCCGTGGCCTCGGCCTGGAACAGCAGCTGCAGCGCCTGACTGCGGGCAAGCGTGCGCCCGCGATAAACCTTAAGGCTCAAAGGTTACTCCTTGGGGAAAACGAGGCCGTCAATGCAAACGTCAACGCGCTCAACCTCGACGCCCACCTGAGCATCGATGGCGGCGACCACGGCGGCGCGAACGGCCTCGGCGAGTTTCTTGAACGGATAGCCAAAGAACACCACGACACGCACGGTGAGTGCGAGCTTGTCGCCAACGACCTCGGCCTCGACCGCCGGCTCGGAAGCCGGGGCCTTGGACGAGAGCATCATGGAGACAAGATTGGTGGCAAGGTCCTTGACGCCAACGGAGGCGATGCCCTCGACATCGGACACGGCGCGCGAGACGATGGCGGTCAGAACATCGGGCGAAATGCCGATGCCGTCAATCTTGATTTCCTGGGGCATGAGTCCTCCTAGAAGAGTTGGTTGCTAGACGCGGGAGACGAACTTGCCGTCGCGGGTGTCAACCTTGATGACCTCGCCCTCGTTGAGGTACATGGGGACCTGGATGACAGCGCCGGTGTCGATCGTGGCCGGCTTGGTGGAACCCTGGACGGTGTCGCCCTTAAAGCCCGGGTCGGTCTGGACGATGGTGGTCTCGATGAACATCGGCGGGGTCACGCCCATGAGCTCATCGTCGGCGAAGAGCAACTGGCAGATGTCGTTCTCGCGCAGCCACTTGGAGTTCTCGCCCACCATGTCCTCGGGAACGGGAACCTGCTCATAGGTCTCGTTGTCCATGAAGATGTAATCGGCGCCATCGTTGTAGAGGTACTGGAACTCACGCGTGGTGAGCATGACGCTCTCGAACTTGGTGCCGGCGTTGCAGGTGTTCTCGACGACACGGCCGCTCTTGATGTCGCGGGTCTTGTAGCGCACAAACGCGCCGCCCTTGCCCGGCTTGACATGCTGGAACTCAACGATGGTGTAGACCTTGTCCTTGATGCGGAGACCGAGGCCGTTCTTGAAGTCGGCGGTAGAAATGGTAGGCATAGCGACCTTTCTTGTTATGGGCAGAACGCACAAGCGTCCAAATTACATACGACCGAAATTATACACTTGCTGACGGCGCCTGCAGCGAGCGCATAAAAAGAGAACGCGGGGCGTCCGAATCGATCCGGACGCCCCGCCCCAAAAATCTATCGAAATGGGCTAGCAATCGATGACGTGCAGGTCGTGCGGGGTCTTGGTGAAGGGCTCGTAGCCGTTCTCGGTGACCACGCCGTAGTCCTCCAGACGCACGCCGCCCACACCGGGCAGATACACGCCGGGCTCCATGGTGATAACCGAGCCGACCTCGATGGTGTTCTTGCTGCGGTTGAAGTTGGGCAGCTCATGGATGTCGATGCCCACGCCGTGACCCAGACCATGGTTGTAATAATCGCCATAGCCGGCATCGCCGATAATCTTCTTGGAAAGCTTGAAAATGTCGTTGCCCTCGACGCCCGGATGGATGGCAGCGACGCACTCCTCGTGCGTACGGCGCACGAGCGCGTACAGGTCGAGCTGCTCCTGGGTAGGCTCGCCCATCACGACAGTGCGTGTCATGTCGGAGCGATAATCGCAGTAGCCCGCGCCGTAATCCATGAGGACAAAGTCGCCCTTCTCGATCACGCGGTCGCTCGGGACGGCATGCGGGTTGGCGGTGTTGGGGCCGCTCGCCACGATGGAGCCGAAGGCAAGGCTGTCGGCGCCGTTGGCGAACATAAAATTCTCGAGCTCGTTGCGAACCTGCTTCTCGGTCATACCGGGCTTAATAAACCCGAGCATGTGCTGGAAGGCGGCGTCGGTGATCGACTGTGCGTGGCGCATGAGCTCGATCTCCTCGGCGTCCTTGATGGCGCGCATCTTGCGGATGTCGTCGTGCATCAGCGGCAGCATGCAGGCGACGGAGCGGTCCTCCAGGCCGCGCTGAATGCCCTGGTAGAAATTAATCTGCATATCGTCCTCGACAGCGCAGACGCGGCACTTGTTGGCCGCAATCTTGCCGGCGACCCAACCGGGGATGGTGCCCTCGTCCATGTCGTAGACCCAGGGGCTGCCGGCGGGCGTGTTCTCCTCAAAGCTGTTGAGGTAGCGCGAGTCGGTGTGGAACAGGCACTGGTCGGCCGTAATGAACGCAGCGTGCGGGAACTCGAAGGTGTAGTCGAAGACGCCCTTCACGCCCGTAAGCCAACGAAGGTTGGCCTCGTCGCGCACCACGATGGCGTCGTAGCCACGCTCGACCATCAGGGCACGGACACGCTCGATACGACCGGCAGGACCGGCAGCAAACTCAGACATGCAGATTCCTTTCTTGTTGTCTCTATAAAGACGGGACGGGTCTCAATCAACGTACGGAATCGTATGCGATCCGCAACCGATTGAAAACCCGCCCCTCAACATGATACGAAAGACGATGGATGTCAATAAATCTTAGAGAAGTTCTTTGCGAGAAGCCAAGTAGGCATGAGCGTGGCGCTCAAGAACCTCGTCCTCAACGCTCGTTAGACGAATGGCGCCGAGCGCTGCGGGCAGCGGCAGCATGCTGCGGTTCGAGCGGGCGAACTGCTGCCTGCGGAACTCCTCGATAAACGCGGTGGGCTCCAGGTCGAAGGCAAGTTCCTCGATGCCAATGTCCTCCAGGCAGTCATCGACCTCAAAGACGTAATCGATATCGAAGTCGCAGGCATCATGTGCTAGGCGCGCCTCAAAGCGCATGCCCTCGGATAACAGCTGATAGGCAGGGACCTGCGAAGCGGCATCGCCCAAGCAGGCGCGCAGGGTACACTCCCCCGTCTTGCCAAAATCGAGCGCATGGCGAGCGCTCGGGTTCGTGGCCAGCAGTACGTCCTTACGGGCAGTCTGAGACCATTGAACGGCATTGACGAGCGCGACCTCCTCGCCCGCGAGAATCTCGGGGACGGTCTCAGTAAACTGATTCCAGCGGGACTTACTGCTCGAAAGCATGGTGCCAACAAGTACCACAAAGCCGAGCTTGAGGTCCTCGGGGTCCGCCTCACGAACAAGGTCGAGGTCACACACGACCAAGCCCGGTTCGGGACGGAACGCGATAGCGGGAAGCGCATTGGCCGACGAGGCGACGAGCGGCTTCATGGTCGTCGCGACCGTGAGCATGGCGTCGAAGGTCGTCGGCAACAGCGCGCACTCGGTTCGGCCGCACCACTGGTTGGCGCACCAGCTAACAACCGAGCAGGTTGCGGCATCGCCAACGGCGACAACCAGATCGTCGCAGGTAACGCCGTTGGCAGACAGGGCGCCAAAGATAGCATCAGCATCGGCCAGCGTGGCACCAGCAGGCGAAACCTCGAGGACTAGCGGCGACACGGCAAAACCGGCGTCGACCAGCGCATGCTCGACGACTTCACCAAAACGCTCGGATGTGGCGGTGTTCCAAACGACCATCGCGCGCTTAGGCTTGCCCACGGCCGAGGCAAACATACGCGACAGTTCATCGAACGCACCCAATCCGACACGGACATCGACGCTGCGGTTTTGGAAATTGATCAGTTGACGGCGAATCATAGCAGCCCACGCTCCAAAAGCATCTCGGCACAAAGGTAGGAAACGTCCTCGAAGGACTTGTTGCGAATATCAAGGGTAAGGTCGGCAGCCTGACGATACAGCGGACGGCGATGCTCAAACAGGCGCGCGGCATGCTCAGGCGAGCGGAAATCGGGACGCGTGTCGGACCGACGAATCTGGCGAATCGAATCCTCGAAGTCGCCCTCGAGGTACACGCACGTACCCATTTCGTGCATCAGTTCAATATTCACCGGCGTTTCGACGATACCGCCCCCGCACGAAACCAACAGGCTGCGCTCGCTTTGGAGCGAACGGAGCGCCGAGGTCTCGAGCTCGCGAAAACGACCCTCACCCTCGGTCTCAAAAATCTCAGTTACCGACTTGCCGCAACGGCGCACGACCAGGCGGTCGGTATCGATAAAACGCCGCTTGAACATAGTGCCGACGTTGCGCGCGAGCGTCGATTTGCCCGCGCCCAAAAAGCCGATAAAGAAGATATGGTCGCAGCCGTGTTTGGTGTGCTGGGACATGACGAGACCTATTCCTCGCAGGGAAGGTCGCGAAGGGCCCGACGCTCAAAGATACGGAAGATCTGCGTATACCACAGGTCCTGCGTCGCCTGCGGCTTTACCAGGATGGTATCGACGCCGGCGAAATTGCCGCTCCACACGTCAGTGTAGAGCTGATCACCGATCAGCACCGCCTCGTCGGCCGTGGCGCCGAGGCGCTTAAGACCCGCCTTGAGGGCAAACGGCGCCGGCTTCATGGCGTGGCTGATGGCCTCGAGTCCCAGCTCGCGTGCAGAGCTCATGACCTGGTCGCGATGCCAGTTGTTGGACACCATGCACAGCTTAAAACCTTTGGCGCGGGCGGCGTCGAGCCAAGCGGAAACCGCGGCGGGAACCTGCTCGGTGTCGCGCGGCACCAGGGTGTTATCGCGATCGAGCAGAATGGCGCGTTTGCCGTCGGCCCACAGGGTATCAAGGTCGATGCGATCGACCGAGGCAACGTATCGTTTGGGGCTAAAAATCCTCATGCTAATTCCAAGACTGTTGATGCTCTTCGTAGGTTTGCGAGAAGTACTCCTCGTCCTGCGTAATGTAGAAATACAGGTCATCAGAGTCGGTCGGCTCAAGGGTGGCCTTGAGCGCCTCGAGCGACGGAGAGCAGATGGGCGTGGGCGGCAGGCCCTCATGCTTATAGGTGTTATACGGACTATCGCTCTGCAGGTCGTCGGCGGTAACCTCGCCACCGGTGACATACATCATAGTCGCATCGCTGTTGAGATAGCGCAGGCCATCGAGCTTGCCGGCAAGGCGGTTGTAGAAAACCGAGGCCACATGCGCACGTTGATCGGCGTTGAGGCCCTCGCGCTCAACGATAGAGGCCAAGTTGACGATGTCGTAGTCGGACATCTCCACACCGTAGCGTTCCTTGATCTTGGCTTCGCAGCTCGCAAAGTCAAGCGACTTGTACTCGGTCTTAAACTGATCGAGCATAGCGCGAATCACGCCATCGGCCGTCGGCGAATCACCCAGCGAATAGGTCTTGGGGAACAAGAAACCCTCGAGCGAGTCGTTGGCGGCACCCTTAAGGAAGCTATAGTCGTCCACGTAGTTGGAGGCCTTGGCCTGGTTGAGGAAGTCTTCCTTAGAGATGCTGTCGTAGGCCTGGGCCACACGGTCGGCGACTTGATCGACCGTCAGGCCCTCAGGGATAGTCAGCGTATTGGAGCCCGCGTTGGGGCCTTCCATGAGCTGCTGAACAACCTTGGTCGCATCCATGAGTGTGGTGAACGAATAATCACCAGGCTTGAGCGACATATCGGCGTTGAGCTTTTTCACCGCCGCATAGTAATCCTTGGGATTTTCTACGATATGGTTCTCGGAGAGAATCGAAGCGATGCTGTCACCCGAGGCACCATCGGGAATCGTGATAGTAACCTGCTGGCCTGCAACGACTTTCGCACCCTCACCGCCAAAGAAGCCCTTGACGGCTGGCACGACAAAGAAAACGATCGCGACAAGCGCAAGCACGGCAACAACGCCACCGATAATCATAGGCACCGGGGAGCTTTTCTTTTGAGCACCGCGACGAGCATGCGTGTTGTAGCTCGAGCGGGTCGCCGGAGCAACGCCATGCGAACCACGAGCGTGATGCGAATGCGATTGGGGGGCCTGCGTTCGCTGGGTAGGTGCCTGCTGCTTAAAGCGGGTGCCGCCTGCAGGCTGGGCCGTACGAGCAGTGGGCTGCTGAGACGCGTGAGAAGCCGAATGCTGAACCGAACGAGCAGAAGGCTGCTGACCCGTCCGTTGAACAGGTTGGGCCGAATGAGAGAAGGACTGCGCCGGGCGCGCGGCAGGCTGAGCTGCACGCTGCGCCGGCTGTGCCGGACGCTGGCCAGGCTGGGCAGGACGCGACGCCGGCTGCCGTGTACGATTTTGTTGGCGCGGATCGGAAGCGCTAGGCATGCGAAACCTCCTCGTTTTTACGATCGAGCCACGTCTGCAAGAACAGGCTGGCGGCAATCATGTCGATCTTGCCCCTCATCTGCTTTTCGTTGAGGCCCTGCTCGCGCAGGATACGCTTGGCCTCTTGCGAGGACAGACGCTCGTCCTCAAACTCCAACGGAAGATCGAGCTCGTCGGCAATCTTTTGCGCCACAGCGGCAACGCGCTCGGCCTGGGGGCCGGGCTCACCGGCCATGGTCAGGGGACGTCCGCTTACCAGGATGTCGGGCTCATAGTCCTCAACCAGGTAGCGGAACGTCTTGGCCATACCGGTGACCTCGGCAGCCGGAAGCACCTTGACGGGCATCGCCATCTTGCCATCACGGCTCGAGACGGCGATGCCAATCCTGGTCTCCCCTATGTCCAGCGCGAGCGCAACCACAGCGACTTCTTAGATTCTTAGGCGCCGAGCGCGGTCTTAGCGGCCGCGAGGGCATCGGCGATACCGGCAGCGTTCTTGCCACCGGCCTGGGCCATGTTGGGACGACCGCCACCGCGACCGTCGACCAGGCCCGCGATCTGCTTGATCACGTTACCGGCGTGGAACCCGGCCTTGACGGCGTCATCGGAGCCGGCAGCGAGCAGGGCCGGAGTGCCCTTCTCAGTCACGCTGGCGACGACACAAGCGACAGGGCCGGCGACCTTCTGGTGCACGGTATCCCATACGTTGCGCAGGTCGGCAGCCTCAAGGCCCTGGAGCTCAGCGACGACGAGCTTGTAGCCGCCGAGCTCGACGGCGCCCTCGATGGCGCTGGAGATGGCGTCGGAGGAGCCACCGGTCAGAGCCTTCTTGAGCTTATTGGACGTCTCGCGCAGCTCGGCCTGCAGGTTCTCCACGCGAGCGGGAACCTCATCCACGCGGCACTTGAGCGCAGTAGCAGCGGCGTCAACGAGTGCCAGGCGGTCGGCCATATAGTCGAGGGCACCCTTAGAGGTCACGGCCTCGATACGGCGGACATTGGAGCCCGTGGAGGACTCGGAAATGATCTTGAACAGGCCGATCTCGGCGGTGTTGGCAGCGTGTGTGCCACCGCAGAGTTCGCGGGAGAACGGCTGGTCCTCAGCGCCCACGGAGACAACGCGGACGACGTCGCCATACTTCTCGCCAAACAGGGCGACAGCGCCGGCAGCCTTAGCCTCGTCGATGCCCATGACACGGGTCACGACCGGCTTGGAAGCGAAGATCTGCTGGTTGACCAGGTCCTCGACAGCCTTGAGCTGCTCGGAGGACAGGGCCTCGAAGTGCGTAAAGTCAAAGCGCAGGTGCTCGGGCGTCACCAGCGAGCCGGCCTGGGAGACGTGCTCTCCCAGGACCTGCTTAAGGGCGGCGTCGAGCAGGTGCGTGGCGGTGTGGTTGCGGCGCAGGAAGCCACGGCGCTCGGCGTCGAGCGCGGCGGTCACGGTAGCACCGACGGCCAGCGTGCCCTCGGCAACGTGGGCGACGTGAGCATACAGGCCGTTGTGGTTCTTGGTATCGGAAACGGTCAGCGAAACGCCCTCGGCGGAAAGCTCGCCGGCATCGCCCTGCTGGCCACCCATCTCGGCATAGAACGGAGTGCGGTCGAGAACGACCTCGACGTCCTCGCCGGCGGCAGCGGACTCGACGGACTCGCCGTTGCGCACGATGGCAACAACCTTGGCGCCCTCGATCACATCGTTGTCATAGCCGTCGAACTCAGTCGCGGCGACCTTGTCGGAAAGCTCGACCCAAACGTCGTTGAAGCTGCCCCAGGCGTCGCCTTTGGCATTGGCGCGGGCGCGGGCCTTCTGGTCCTCCATGCAGGCAGTGAAGCCGTCCATATCGACATCGTGGCCAGCGGTGCCGGCGATCTCGACGGTCAGGTCGATGGGGAAACCAAAGGTGTCGTGCAGCTTAAAGGCAACATCGCCCGGAAGCACAGCACCCTCGGCAAGCGCTGCCAGGGCCTCATCCAGGTAGACGCGACCGTTGTCGAGCGTCGTGGAGAAGCGCTCCTCCTCGGAGGCGACGATACCCTTGACGAGCGCGACGTTCTTGAGCAGCTCAGGATAGGCCTCGCCCATCTGAGCGTTGACCTCGTCGATAAACTTGGTCAGGAAGGCGCCCTCGATGCCCAGCAGGCGACCGTGGAACACGGCGCGGCGGAGCAGGCGGCGAAGGACGTACTCGCGACCCTCGTTACCGGGCAGGATGCCGTCAGAGATCATGAAGTCGACGGCACGGGAGTGGTCGGCGATGATGCGAAGAGAACGGCTGGCGCCGGAGTAATCGTCGGCGTCATAGGTCTTGCCGCTGATCTCCTCGCCCAGCTTGATGAGGTGCTGCATCAGATCGCCGTCGTAGTTAGCAGTCTTGTGCTGCATGATAGCAGCCATGCGCTCCAGGCCCATGCCCGTATCGAGGTTGCGGTGCGGCAGCTCCGGCATGGAGCCGTCCTCCTGACGGTCGTACTGGGTAAACACGAGGTTCCAGAACTCAAGGAAGCGGTCGCAGTCGCAGCCAGGCTTGCAGTCGGGGCTGCCGCAGCCGACCTCCTCGCCCATGTCAAAGTAGATCTCGGAGCACGGACCGCAGGGGCCGGTGGGGCCAGCGGCCCAGAAGTTGTCGTCCTCGCCCAGGCGGGAGATGTGGTCCTCGGCAACGCCCAGAGAACGCCACACGTCGTGGGTCTCGTCGTCCTCGGTAAAGACGGTAAAGTACAGGCGATCGAGCGGCAGCTTGAACTCCTTGGTGATGAGCTCGAAGGCCCAAGCGCAAGCCTGCTGCTTGGAGACGCCGCCAAAGGAGAAGTCACCGAGCATCTCGAAGAACGACAGGTGACGGCCGTCCTCGCCGATGCAATCGATGTCGTTGGTGCGGACGCACTTCTGGCAGGAGATCGCGCCGATCTCCTTCATGGTCTTCTTGCCCTGGTAGTACTCCTTAAACTGGTTCATGCCGGCGTTGGCAAGCAGCAGCGAGGGATCATCGGGGACGAGGGACGAAGAAGGATAGAGCTTAAGACCGCGCTCCTCAAAGAAGTTGAGGAACTTGGAGCGGATCTCGGCCGTAGTCATTGACGGGTAGTCAGCACTCATAGAGGGAATCTCCTCGGTTTCACATCGAAACAGTTCAAACGTAACGATATTACCATCCCACCGCGCAAGTGCAAAAAAGAGGGCCGCCAAACAGCGACCCTCCAGCGAAAGTGCACGTTATTCAGTACTGTGCGATCCTTTGAAAAAGGACTGCTGTAGAATTACATATAAGAGTCACCCGGAAGGAGCGATCGATGAAAAGTAAACGATTTGTCCTGAATGCACTTCTGGTACTAGCACTTTTAGCGCTCTTGGCCTTCTCCTGCTGGTACGCAAACCAACCAGCATTTGGCTACGTATTGTATGCGGTAATGTCCGGCGATAAGGCTTATTACACTCTACGCGCAATTGACGTTCTCTTTTTCTATGTAGCCGGCCCCTTATCAATCGCTTTGCTCGCGTTTCTTGTCATTTACAACTTCAAGAAACGTTAATAGGGCCTATTTAGAATCCGAATCGTCCATGGAGCCGTCGATGCCGGTTTTGGTATCGTCGTCCGAGTTGGAGTCATCGTCTTTGGCGAAGGGGTTCTTGAAGAAGCCCGTGGCATCGGGCTGCAGACCAGAGAGCTTAATCCAGGGATTATCGAGCTCGGGCTTGGGCATGGCCTTGGCCTCGGGCGCAGTCTCGTTGCCGATGAGCTCAGACTCGTAGATGAAGGTGTCGTCGCCGAGCGCGTCGTAGGCGGCGACCGGGTTGCCACCGGCATCGCGGTACGGCGTGCCCTTAAACACGGCGCCGTCATAGGCCACAAGCTGTCGGCCGGTCTCATTCTCGAAGTAGTACACGAAGATACCCTTGAGGGCCGCACAAAGCGGGATGGCAATAATCATGCCGATGGGGCCCATGAGTGCCGAACCAATAACGAGGGCCGTCAGGCTCATGATGGGATGCACCTGGACCGAGCTTTGCATGACCTTAGGCGAAATGACGTTGTCGGTGACATTTTGTGCCACCATGGTCACGATCAAGGTCCATAACGCCAGCATCGGACTGAACATAAAGCCGAGCACCGTGGCAATCGCAGCGCTCACCCAGGGCCCAACAACCGGAACCAAGTGCATGATGCCGGTAAAGATGGCCATGAGTGCTGCGTATGGATGGCCAATGAGCGTAAAGCCGATAAAGGCGAGGATACCACCGCAGATCGACGTTACGACCATGCCACGCATGTAGCCGCCGACCGAGCGCGAAAGAATCGCGACCATAAAACGGTACGAGGTCTCCTTTTCCTGACCAATGATGGTGCAGACCTCGTGGTGCATGCGGGGATAGTCGCAGGCCAACCAATAGGCAAGCACCAAACCCAGGAAGATGACGAACAGCTGCGAGGCCGTATTGGTAATGAGCGGGAATACACCGCGGCCAAGCTCGGCGGCAATCTGTGAGACATACTTGGACGCCACCGTGACGAGCGAAGAAAGGTTATCGTCCAGATACTCTTTGAGCGGCGTGTTGTTGAGCGTCTTGGCATGCGAGATCATCTCATTGAGGTCGCCACCAGCAACACGAAGCTGCTCGGGCAGGCGGCTCAGGACTTCCATGATCTGACCAAAGAGAATCGGCGACAAGATGCAAACGACGCCGACGAGCACGGCAACGACCACAATAAGCGCGACAAGCGAACCGATGCCGCGATTCACGCCATGGTGCTCAAGCCAATTGGTGATCGGCGACATCACAAAAGCGATGATGGAACCGACAGCGAGAAACTCGATGACCGGTGCCAGGATGCCCATAAGGTTAAAGATGACGGCGGCGATGACAATGCAGCCGACGACGCCCCAAATGCGCAACGTCAGAATACGGGTATCGCGCAGCGTGCGGTCGGTTTGTTGGGGGTGCTCATTCATGAACGAACCATCACTCCGTCGGGGTCGATCTTGTCCTGAATCTTCTTAAGGGTACGACGCAGCAGGCGCGAGACCTGCACCTGTGAGATGCCCAGCTTCTTGGCAATCTCGATCTGGGTCATGCCCTTCACGAAGCGCAGCTCGATAACCTCGCGCTCGCGCGGCGAGAAATCGCGGATGGCCTCCTCAATCACCAGGCGGTCATCTGTAAAGTCGAGCTCGTTGTCGTCGTCGGCGTAGCGGTCGAGAATCGAAGGCGCATCGTCGGAGTCGGACGCGCCGGGAGCCTCGATGGGCACCGAGGTATAGGCCGAGGACGATTCCATGGCTTCGAGCACCTCGTCGACGGTCACGCCCAGGTAATCGGCGATTTCCTCAACCTTGGGCGAACGCTGAAGCTCGTTGGTGAGCTTGTCGGTAGCCTGGTTGACCTTGGCAGAGAGCTCCTGCAGACGACGCGGCACGCGCACGCTCCAGCCCTTGTCGCGGAAATGACGCTTAATCTCACCCAGAATAGTAGGTGTGGCAAACGTGGTGAACTCGAGCCCGCGCTCGGGGTCAAAGCGGTCGATAGCCTTGAGCAAGCCCAGATAGCCGACCTGCAAAAGGTCATCGAGCGGCTCGCCGCGGTTCTTAAATTTGTTGGCAAGAAACCTTACCAGGTTCATATGGGACATGACGAGATGCTCGCGGGCATCCGGATCACCGGTCTCCTTATAACGACGAAACAGCTCGCGGGTTTTCTCCTTGTCCCAAGCGGTCTTGCCGCTCCGGGAACGTTCGGTCATATTAGATATCCGCCTTGAGGTCGAGGGAAAGCGTTAGGGGCGCCGTAGTCTTTTCGTAGGAATCGCACACGCTTGCAAGAATGAGCTCGGCATATACGGCAGCCTGGTCATCCTCATCGACAGTCGCCTGATCGCCAAAGGTAAAGGTCATACCCACGTGAGATTCGTCGACATCGAATTGAATCGAGATATCGTCGGAATCAACAGCCGTGCAGCCAAAAATAAAGGCTTCCTCGGCGGCCATACGAATATCCTCGATGCGATCGACGGACATAGAGCACAGGGCGCCGACGTTGGCGGCCGTCATGCGCACCAAGCGCGCGAGACGCGGATCACCGGCAACGCTCAGCGTAATGGGGCAGGTTGCTTCGCTACTCATCGCAGGACTCCTCGGAGGTCTCGGCGGGCGTATAGGTGTAATACTGAGCAGGCTTGGCTGCGGGCTTCTGAGCCGCATCCGCACCATCGGCGGCCTCGTCCTCAGCCTCACCAATCAGAACGCGCTCGGTAGGCTGCTCGGCCTCTGCGGCAGCGGCGAGCTTGCAATCGGCGTCGGCTGCAGGAGCCTTCACCTTATTGAAGAGCTTCTGCACGGCGCCAGCCGCAGAGTCGGTCACGCTCGACACGGCGTTACTTGCCTCGGCCACGCTACCCGTAACCTCGGAAATGTCGCGAACCACGGCTTCGACCTCTACAAGATTGGAGGTAAGGGCGTCGACGGCGGTCTTGCTCGACTTGAGGAGCGGCTCAACCTGTGCCAGCGCGGGGGTGAGCTCATCGACAGCGCCATCGAGCTTTGCCACCATGGGCTGTGCCTCGGCGAGTGTGTTGTTGAGGTCGCTCACCGTCTTGTCGAGCGAGTCGACGACGGTGCGGGTCTTGCGCAGCGTGAGCGCGAGCTCGATAACAGCCCACACGCCGGCAAACGCAAGTAGCAGCAGGGCGATTTGAATGGGACTCATACAAGCCTCCCGGAAGAATCGAAATACAGACGCTGTTCATGGTACCCCAAAGAAGGGGAAAGATACCCAAAGGGAATGCGCGAGGCGCCAATGACCTACTTGGGAGCGTTGCCGCTACGGTCGCGCTCGCTTTGCTCCACACGCCACTCTTCCCAACCGCGACCGGCAGGCTGCCAGAATGCGCCGCGCTCCAGCCCCTCGGGCAAATAGCGCTGCTCGACCCAGCCTTCGGGATAATCATGCGGATACTTATACACACCGTATTCGTCGCTGCCCGGGCGATGACGGTCGCGCAGATAACTCGGCACCTCGCGCAGCCCACTTGAATGGATATCTGCCAGCGCCGCATCGATCGAAGCCTCGCACGCGTTGGATTTAGGCGCCAAGCACACATAGAGCGCAGCCTGAGCCAGGTTAATGCGGCATTCGGGATAGCCAATGACCTCGGCAGACTTAAACGCGGCATGTGCCACCAAGAGCGCCTGCGGATCGGCGTTGCCGACGTCCTCGGAAGCATGAATCATAATACGGCGAGCAATAAACTTGGGATCCTCCCCCGCATCGATCATACGTGCAAGCCAATAGATCGTAGCATCGGGGTCGCTGCCGCGCATTGACTTAATAAACGCACTGATAATGTCGTAGTGCATGTCACCGTTTTTGTCATACGAAAACCCACGACGCGGGTTGGCAATCTTAACATCATCCACGGTGATGGGATAGCGCTCCCCCGCCGCCGGCGCTGGCGTTCCCTCGGTATCGGGACGCGTGACGGCAATCTCGCTCGCAAGCTCAAGCGTCGTGAGCGCCGAACGCGCATCGCCCGCGGCCAGCGTGCAGATGGACTTAACCGTATCCTCATCGGCAGAGAACTTACCGCTCAGACCCTGCGGTGCCTCGAGTGCACGCTCGATGAGCGTCGCGATATCCTCGTCCTTTAAGTGCTCAAGCTCCACCACACGACCACGCGAGAGCAACGCCGAGTTGACCTCAAAGTACGGATTCTCCGTCGTAGCGCCAATCATAATGACGGTACGGTTCTCAGCTGCATGCAGCAGGGCATCCTGCTGCGACTTGGAGAAGCGATGAATCTCGTCGATGAATAGAATGGTACGGCGGTCGTAGGTATTCAGGCGCGTCTTGGCCTCGTCAATCACGCGACGCAGATCCTTCACGGTACCCGTCACGGCGCTGACCTCGACAAACTCGCTCTTGGTATGGTTAGCGATAATGTGGGCCAGCGTCGTCTTGCCCGTACCGGCCGGCCCATACAGAATCACGCTCGATAGCACATCATGCTCGATGGCCGCACGCAGCCACGAGCCCTTACCGACGGCCTTTTGCTGACCCACGTACTCGTCGAGCGAATTGGGGCGCATGCGCACCGCGAGCGGCGCATTTTTAAAGGAACGCTCGCGCGTCGAGGCAGAAAAAAGGTCGTCCATAGCCATCCCGTGCATCAATCAAAAACGTCTTCCACTAACAGTATACCGAATATATACGAACTACCGTTCGTTAATATAGGTACGGTGCGGAAACTTCAAGCCCGGGAACAGCTTGCTCGTCAGCTCGCAGAAATAGCCGTCCGTCATGCTCGCGATGTAATCCACCACCGCTTGATCCTTGTCATCCTGCCAGGCATAGGCGCGATCGTAGTAGGAAAGCTGCTGCTCAATGCGAGAAATATGATGCTTAAAGATGTACGAGGACTCGTCACCTTCGTTTATATCCTGCAGGCAACGGTCGTAGAGCTTTTCGAACGCCTCGCGCAGCTCCGCTTCGGAGTCGCCTTCGATGCCGCCCTTGCTATAGATCTTTACGTAGTTCTCGCGCTTGGCTCGGCGGATTTCCTCAAACAGCTCCTCGCTCATCTCTATGCGCGGCTTGCCATAGCTGTGCTCAACGATATCGATGGAAGCATGCGTAAGGATCCAGCTGTTGTATGCCCCACCCAGGCCATCGTCAAAAGCATCGGGCGACAGCAGGCCCGCCGCAATTGCGTCTTGGCGATCGCGCCCAACGTAGGCAAGGATATCCGAGATGCGAACCACGCAGCCTTCGAGCGTCATGGGACGCAGGTGCTCAATTGCGCTATAACCCATGGCAATGCAGTCCTCAACCGTCTGATCGAACTGGTCAAAGGAGCACATGTCCGAGAGCTCAAACACGCGTTGCTCGTACTCGCCGTTATGGCACAAGACGCCATCGAGCGTCTGGAGCGACACGTTGCGGCCATACAGCGCATCGAGCACGCGTGCCGACTGCACGTTATGGAAAAAGTAGCGACCCGTGCGCTCGTGATAAATATCGTTGAGAAAGCGCTCGCCGGCATGTCCGAAGGGCGTGTGACCCAAGTCGTGGCCTAAGCCAATCGCCTCGATCAGATCGCAGTTGAGCCCAAGGGCGCGACCGATATCGCGCGCAATGCGCGAGACAAGCTGCACGTGCAGACCGCGGCGTGACAGGTCGTCGTTGCTACGAAAGCTAAAGACCTGCGTTTTGCCTGCATAACGGGTGTACGCCGGAAGATGAAGAATCTTTTCGGTATCGCGCATAAATGCCGGTCGCATAAGCGTGCCTTTGTCGGCAGCGCGATCAATACGACGAATGACCTGGTTGTCGTTGCAACGATACGGGTTGACAGAACCCGAAGCACGATCGGCGGAAATGCGCTCGACAAGCTCGGGCGACAACGCCGACGGAATACGGTCCATGCGCGCCTTAATGACGGCCGTTTCTTGATTAGTTGCCATGGCATGCTCCTTAAGAAGGATGCGCAATCGGTTACAAAGTGCAGCCCACAACCTCGATTATGGCAAAAATCGGCACTAAAAACGGGAGCAATGGCAGGGAGCGCGATTTTGTGAAGAGGCAGGAGAGGGCCAGGGCCAGGAGTGCGACGGCAAATGCCACGATGCCACCCATAGGGTCGAGCGTGCAAAGCGCGAAGAGTGCTTTGGCGTCCCCCATGCCAATCCCCGGGGCTTGGCGAAGGCGCCGCCAGAGCGACTCAGTAAGCACAAGGGCAAGGTAGACGATGACCGCAAGACCGGCGTGGTCAAGCGCCGTGGTAACGCCCTTGTCGAGCCAGACGCCTGCCAACGCCGCCACCGCACACACGCCGGCAAGCTCATTGGGAAAGCGTCGCTCACGGGCATCAATCGCCACACCAGCAAAGGCGCAAATCCAAAACGGGATATAGACCATCGAGCACCTCCTCGAGCTGCATCGCAAAAGCAAAAACCACCACAAAGGTGCCTGTCCCCTTTGCGGTGGTTTTGGTGGTGGTTATTTGGCGCCTTGCATGACCTCGTCAAGGGTAACGTTGACGGCGTGCTGCGTCGGCACCCAGTCGACCTTCAGGAACAGCGCGGCCACCGTGATGGGGATATAGCTGAACATAAAGATCGGGAAGGTAAACAGGTTAGTCACCAGACGCCACTTTTGCGCGCAGTGAATGTGCTTGTACTCAAAGATAGTCGTGAGCAGCGCCAGGATAAAGAAGGTCTGATACATCATGGCGAAGGTCATAATGAGCGAAGCGGCGCACGCCTGCATCTCGACTTCGGTAGCCAAGAAGCCGTGCGAGAGCCCGCCCACGATGAGGAAGGTCGCGTTGGCGAGCATGGAGATCAGGGACAGCAGCATGCCCGGAGCGATAGTCATAAACATGTCGTAGGCGGCAAAGCGATGATAGCGGAACGTCGATTTGACAAGATGCTTGCCATAGGTAAAAAAGACCTGGTAGAAGCCCTTAGTCCAGCGCATGCGCTGTTTCCAGGATGCCTTGAACGTCACGGGCTGTTCGTCAAAGAACTCCGCCGGCGCATAGCCAATGCGAATGCCGTGAATGGCGCAGAACGTGGTGAACTGAATATCCTCGGTCAGCGTGTGGAACTGCCAGCCGTGCATGCCCTCGATAACACTGGCGGAGATGAGGTAGCCCGAACCCGAGACAGCGCAAGAAGTCTTACAGATGTTGCGCGCGTTGTTGAGAAAGCGCGCCTCGCGCAAATACCAGGTAGCATTAGCTGCCGAGATCCACGAGCTGCCAAAGTTCTTGGAGTTGCGATAGCTCGTGACCACATGGAATCCCTGGTCAAAGGCATCGTTCATCTTGGACACATAATCGCGGGATATGACGTTATCAGCATCGAAGATAAAGTAGCCTTCAAACGTGTCGGGATACTCGTTAAGGATGCGGTCGAAACCAAAGTCCATGACCCAGCTCTTACCCTTACGGGCAAGGTCGTTGCGCTCATAGACAATGGCGCCCGCCTCGCGCGCAAGCTGTGCCGTGTTGTCGGTGCAGGCGTCGGCGACCACGAAGACCTCGATAAGCTCGGACGGATAGTCCTGATCCTTGATGGAGCGAACGAGGTTGGCGATCACAGCCTCCTCATTATGCGCCGCGATAAAGAAGGCATAACGATGGAGTTTTTTGGCCTTGGGAGGCGCGACCTCGCCACGAAGAGCGCCAATGACAAAGAAGACCACCTGGTACAGGAAGCAGACCGTGAGCAGCGTGACGACAATCTGGTTGAAGATCACGATGGGTGTGTTGGTTTGTAAAAAGGCGAGCATGCAGGCTCCCAGCAACGCGTTACGTAAACAATCGTATATCTTACCGCAGGCTTACCGAGTTCAAGAAACCACCTAATACTGGCTAGGCTTCGAGCAGACCGAGCTGCGGGACGATTTCGTCGCCGGCGGCAGTGCGACCGAGCGAACGCGGGGCCAGGTCATCCAAAACCGCCGCAAGATCCCACGGCAGCTCGTCGCGGCACTCGATGCGCTCGCCCGTCACGGGATGGTCGAACGCCACGCGCCAGGAATGGAGGAACTGCCTGGTCAGACCCTGATCGGCACGCGTATCACACTTGCCGTAGAGCGGGTCGCCCACGCAGGCATGGTTGATATGGCGCATGTGCACACGAATCTGATGCGTGCGACCAGTAAACAGGTGGCACTCGACGAGCGTGTAGCCGTCGTCGAAACGCGTGGAATCAAAGCGCTCGAGCACCTTGAAGGTCGTGATGGCCTGACGCGCAAAGGGGTCATCGGAAACCGCCATCTTGACGCGGTCGCGCGTCGATCGGGCAATACCGGTGTTGATAGTGCCCTCGTCCATGGCGATGTGACCGTGAACGAGCGTGATATAGCGACGGTCGAGCGTGCGCGTGCGGATGAGATTCTGAAGCGCGCGCTGGGTGTCGTCGTCTTTTGCCGCGAGCATAAGGCCCGAGGTATCGCGATCCAGGCGATGCACGATGCCGGGGCGGTCCTCACCCTGCACAGTACCAAGATGATCGATGCCGCAGTGGTAGACCAGAGCGTTCGCAAGGGTGCCGCTCTCGTGGCCATGGGCGGGATGGCATACCAGGCCGCGCTGCTTGGAGAGCACGATGAGGTAGTCGTCCTCGTAACGAATGTCGAGCGGGATGGCCTCGGGAATCACATCGGTGGGATCGTGCGGCTCGGGCAGGTCGACCGAGATGCGGTCACCGGCGCGTACGGCATACTTTTTTGACAGACAGGTCTCGCCGTTCACGATTACGGCGCCGCCCTCGATCAGATGCGCGCAGGCAGAGCGCGTGGGGCAGCCGTCGTTAGCGCCCAGAAAGGCGTCGAGACGCTGGCCAGAGCAATCGTCGGCAACAAGAATATGGATGTCGGCCATTAACGCTCATTCCTTTCGCGAATCTTGCGGGCACGCTCCCCACGCTGCTTGGCTTTGCGCTTGGCGCAGGCCTCATCACGGGCATTGAGCTCGGCAGTCGCATCGACTTCGCGGGCCGCAGGGCTCAAGAACATGTAGCCGATAAGGGCAAGCACAACGCCTACGGTGATGCCGATATCGGCCACGTTAAAGACGGGAAAGTCGATGAAGGTGGTGGCAATAAAATCGGTCACAAAGCCAAAAGTCAGACGGTCGATTGCGTTGCCAATGGCGCCGCCCGCGACCATAGCCATGCCTACCACCTCAAGACGAGCGAGCTGAGGCGCACGGAGCAAGTACACGGCAATGGCGACAATGACCGCAAGCGCCAACACAGCGAACACGACGCCATGACCCTCGCCCATGCTAAAGGCGGCTCCGATATTGCGGACAAATAGAAAGTCGATCACACCGGGGATAACAGTCACATGCAAAGCGTCGCCCACGGCACGAACCGCAAGCTTGGTCAGCTGGTCAACAAGCAGCACAACCAGCGCCACCCCACCAGCAACACCCAACCGCCAACGCAAAGGCGGCGTCATATCCGCAGAACGACCCAAATCAATCCCCTACCCTCAGATAATCAAATTACGTTTAACGCAATTAATCATCTTATAGTGACAAACGCCAAACGCGCAGCATATTCTCCAACGCTAGCGAAATAACCAGCACAAAACAAAAGCGACATCCCGAATAACGGAATGTCGCTTAATAGCTTTCGACTAAGAACGCAAGTCGAAAGAAAGCCTTTAGCTCCAGCAATGGAAACGCCGCGTTTTCGTCACCAACAGCGAAAACGTCCCTAAGCGAGCAAGGTGACGTGAAAGAGGAGGGAAGCGTACTTTGGTACGCGACCGACGATTGAACGTCAGATTGCCGCTTAGGGGCGTTTGCAGCGTCGGTAGGTTACGGCGTTCTAGGAACGCCGTAACCTACAAAGCGTCGGCGCAGCGCTTGCAAATATGCGCGTGGCCGTTGTACTCGCCGACGGTGGTGCGATAGTTCCAGCAACGGTCGCAGCACTCGCCCTCGGCTGCCTCGATGGCAACGGAGAGCTCCTCGCCCTGGGTCAGCTCAACATCGGAGACGATGTAGAACTCGGCCAGGTCGACGGCCTTATCACCGGTCAGCAGCGCGTACATCTCTGCGGGAACGACCGCCTTGACGCGAACCTGCTGGCTCTTGGTGAAGGTGCCGGCAGAACGGGCATCCTCAAGGGCCTTGGTCACGGCGCTACGGAGTTCGAGCGAAGCCTCGAGCACGCCCTCAAACTCATTGGCCTCATCGACCGTGATGGGCGACTTGTACCAATCGAGCAGCGCGGCGTACTTCTGGTGATCGACGCAGCCGGCGGGCGCATAGGCCATGGCCTCATCGACCGTGTAGGACAGTATCGGCTGCAGATCGCGCATGAGCATCGAGAAAAGCTCGGCCAGCACGGTCTGGGCGCTGCGGCGCTCGAGCGAGCCGGGCTTGTCGCAGTACAGACGGTCCTTCAGGGCGTCGAGGTACACGTTGGAGAGCTCGGTAACCACGAAGTCGTAGAGCGCACGGTAGGCGCGCGGGAACTCGTAGCTGGCGTAAGCGTCGTCGACCTCGGCCTGGACCTGGGTCAGGCGGGCAACCATGAGCTTGTCGAGAGGCAGCAGGTCGGCAAAGGCGACGCCGTCGGTCTCGGGTTCAAACTGACCCTCAAGCTCGGAGAGCAGGAAGCGCAGCGTGTTGCGGAAACGACGGTAGGCATCGGACGTACGGGCAAGGATCTCATGGTCGATGGAAACGTCGGAGCTGGTATCGACGGACGCAACCCACAGACGGATGATGTCGGCGCCCATCTCGTCGCAGACCTTGTTGGGGTCGATGACGTTGCCGAGCGACTTGGACATCTTGCGGCCCTGGCCGTCGAGGGTGAAGCCCTGCGAGACGACTGCCTTGTACGGGGCGTGGCCGTTGGCACCCACCGAGGTGAGCAGCGAGCTCTGGAACCAACCACGATGCTGGTCGGAGCCCTCGAGGTACACATCCGCCGGGTACTCAAGCTCAGGGCGATACTCGCAGACGGCCTTCCAGGAGACGCCGGAATCCCACCACACGTCGAGAATGTCCTTATCGGCCTTGAGGTGATGGCCGCCGCACTTGGGGCAGACGCAGGCCTCGCCCAGGTAGCTCTCGGGAGCGTCGGTGAACCAAGCGTCGGAGCCCTTCTCGTGGAAGAGCTTGATGACGGCGTCGAGCGTGGCGTCGTTCATGACCTTCTCGCCGCAGTCGGCGCAAGTGTAGCTGGGGATAGGCACGCCCCAGTTGCGCTGACGGCTGATGCACCAGTCGGGACGCTGCTCGACCATGGCGCCGATGCGGTTGGCCGCATGGGCCGGATACCACTTGACGTTCTCGCGAACCTCCTTGCCAGCCTGCTCACGCAAACCGGTCTTGTCCATAGAGACAAACCACTGGTCAGTAGCACGGAAGAGCACCGGGTGCTTGCAGCGCCAGCAGTGCGGATAGCTGTGCGTGATCTTCTTCTCGAGGACCAGGGTGCCGCGCTCGCGCAGGAACTCGATGATGTGCGGGTTGGCCTCATCGGTATCCATACCGCTGAAGGGGCCACCGGTGCCAAACTCCTCGCCGGTGTAGAACTTGCCGTCGTCATCGACCGGCATGCAGATGTCGGTGATGCCCTCCTTGAGGCAGGCAAAGTAGTCGTCGACGCCGTGGCCGGGCGAGTTGTGGACGATACCGGTACCGTCATCGACACCGACGTAATCGGCCAGCAGCGCCACGCCCTCAACACCGTCAAAGATTGGCTGCTTGTAGTGGATGTGGTGGAAGGTCTCGGCGGGAACCACATAGGGCTTGCCGTCGACCATAACCGGGGTGTACTCCCAGCCAAACTCCTCACAGCACTTAGGAGCCAGGTCCTCGAGCATGACCTCGGCGCGGCCGTCGTGCTCAACGGCGACGTAGGCGGCGCCGGGCTTGAGGGAAACTGCCTGGTCGGAGGGGATGGTCCACGGCGTGGTCGTCCAGATGATAAAGTCAACCGGGCCGTCGAAGTTCTCGAGGCCGGCGGGCTTGGAGGTCATCTCAAAGCGCACGAAGATGGACGGGCTCGTCTCGTCGGAGTACTCGATCTCAGCCTCGGCCAGCGCGGTGTGGCAGTGCTTGCACCAGTGGACGGGCTTGTGGCCGCGATAGATCATGCCCTTGTCGAACATGGCCTTGAAGACCTCAATGTCGGCGGCGTCATGCTGGTGATAGAGCGTCAGATACGGGTTGTCCCAGTCGCCAAGCACGCCCAAGCGACGGAAGCCAGCCTTCTGGAGCTCAATGTTCTCGACAGCGAACTTGTTGCAAAGCTCGCGGATCTTAGCCGTGGAGGTCTGGTTGAACTTCTCGGTGCCGAGCTTCTCCTCGACCTTATGTTCGATCGGCTGACCGTGGCAGTCCCAACCGGGAACATAGGGAACCTCATAGCCCTGCATCATCCAGTAACGGTTGATCATGTCCTTGGAGATCTTGTTCATGGCGTGGCCGATGTGGATCGGGCCGTTGGCGTACGGAGGGCCGTCGTGCAGCACGAACTTCTTGTGACCCTCGTTCTTCTTTAGAACTTGCTCGTAGACCTTGTTGTCCTGCCAGTCCTTGAGTCGCTTGGGCTCGGACTTGGAAAGACCGGCACGCATGGGAAAACCGGTTTTGGGCAGATTCATCGTCTGCTTGTACTCGTTTGCCACGGTACCCCTTTCTTGTCATGGGCGCGCACGCCCTCTGGGCACCAAAAAAGCGCCCGTCCCTACAAGCTGGGACGAAGCGCCACAAAACGGACAGTCTGTCCGTAAAAGCTCTTCGCTTAACCACCCAGCTTAGATGCCCTCGCTCGCGTCGCCGCGCGCTCGCATCCGTTACTCGGCTGGTCTGTATCGACGACCATCTCGGCGATATCTACTAGGACGAGCCTGTGCGACGCGTCCGTTGGGACCGCAGCTCCGGGGTGATTTTCATCGGTCGCATGCACGGGTTCTCAGCGCTCCCCGCTCTCTGTAGCATGCGGACGGCCGACTACTCGTCCCCATCAACGCTTATGCGGAGTATGCTAGCACGTTCAGCGCCGGCGAAAAACCCTCAACACTGGTTTTATACGTTCGAAATTTCTCGCGGCTGTGGACCTTCTCTTGGAGCAAAATACCTGAAAGCACTTTATCGAACGAAAGAAGGTTGCTATGCGCACGATTGGAATGAGCGACTACACCGTTGGCGAGGATTGTTTTACCGAGTTGCCCGCCGCACTGGCAGAGTACGGAGCGACCAAGGTCGCCATCATCGGCGGCAAGCGAGCCCTGGCTGCGGCGCTGCCGGGCATCGAGGCTGCGCTGGCAGGCACCGACGTCGAGATTCTGGAGACGCGCGTCTACGGCACCAACAGCACGCGCGCCAATATCGCCAAGGTCGTGAACTCCCCCGCTTGCCAGCAGGCAGACGTGCTTATCGCCTGTGGCGGCGGCAAGGCACTCGACACCGTGAAGACCGCAGCCATCGAGCTCAAGAAGATCGTCTTCACCGTCCCGACGATCTGTTCCAACTGCTCGGCCGCGACCGCCATTGCCGTCGTGTACAACGACGACGGCTCGCTCGAGGGATATTCGTACCCCAACCGACCTGCGCATATCTTCATCAACCCCAAGATTATCGCCGAAGCTCCGGCGGAGTACTTCTGGGCCGGCGTGGGCGATGCCCTGTCCAAGCAGCCCGAGGTCGAATACGCCACGAGCGCCGGTAATTTGGAGCATACCGCCGGTCTTGGCCTGGCACTCGCCCACACCTGCTCCGAGCCGCTGTTTACTTATGGCGTCCAGGGTCTTGAGGACGTGCGCCGGAATCTGTCGAGCGAGGCCGTCAAGCAAATCGCACTCGATATCGTGGTCAATACGGGCTATGTCTCGAACCTGACGAACCAGAACGATTACTACTACAACTCGAGCGTGGCGCACGCATTCTACAACGCCACATGCAGCATTCCGCGCGAGGGCACCTACCTGCACGGCGAAGTCGTGAGCCTGGGCGTGCTCGTGCTGTTCGCCTATACGGGCGATACCGAGAACCTTGAGCGCTACGCGGCCTTTAACAAGCAGATGGGCCTGCCCGTGACGCTTGAGCAGGTCGGGCTTTCCGAGTCCGATATCCCGGCCCTGTGCGAGTACGCGCACGCCACCAACGAGTGGAAGCAGGGCAACCCCGAGCCCTTCACCGACGAAAAGTTCGCCGCCGCCATCAAGGCCGCAAACGCCTACGGCCAATCTATCCTGGCCTAACCGACCAAAACCGCCT
>CABRZY010000002.1 GCA_902475475.1 uncultured Collinsella sp. | reverse complement strand
TACGAGCAATTGATTCGTAATCCATGCAGCTACCATGCCGAGCGGGATGAGGAGCATCGCGCACCAAAAGACGCGGGCAATGGGCGGTTTTTCGTTGTGTTTGATTGAAAAATACACGCGCACGACGACGGCGGCCACGATAAGGACGGCGATGAATATGGGCAGATTGGCCATGCCACTCGAAGTGATTTCAAGGGGGATATCTTCGGTCATGGACGTTCCTCTGTTACAGCAAATTAAGTTCAGTTTTAGATTACTCTAACCTTTCCACGGCATTTCGAGAAACAAAGCACCCGACACGCAAAGCAAAAGGTCTGCGAATCTTGTATTACGAACATCTGTGCGCGTTGAGTGCGTTAAACTCATCGACAGTGTGATTTGAGGTTATAGGAGGCAAGGAGCTTCCATGTCTGATTCTTCTATCGTTATCCGTGGTGCGCGCGAACACAACCTGCGCAATATCGATGTTTCCATCCCGCGCGACGAGCTCGTGGTCATTACCGGTCTTTCGGGCTCGGGCAAGAGCTCGCTGGCGTTTGACACGATTTATGCCGAGGGTCAGCGTCGCTACGTGGAGAGCCTGTCGAGTTATGCGCGCCAGTTTTTAGGCCAGATGGACAAGCCCGATCTAGACTCGATCGACGGCCTTTCGCCGGCCGTCTCGATCGATCAGAAGACGACGTCCAAGAATCCGCGCTCGACGGTGGGTACTGTAACTGAGATTTATGACTACCTTCGCTTGCTTTTTGCACGCGTGGGCACGCCGCACTGTCCCGAGTGCGGTCGCGTTATCGAGCGCCAGACCACCGACCAGGTCGCCGATAAGGTCCTGGCAGCGGGAGAGGGTCGTCGTGCGTTTGTGCTGGCACCGGTGGTGCGCGGGCGCAAAGGCGAGTACGCAAAATTGTTCGAGGATCTTCGGGCTGAGGGCTTTAGCCGCGTGCGTGTCGACGGCGAAGTACGCTCGCTCGACGACCCCATCGATCTGGACAAAAAGTTCAAGCACGATATCGAGGTCGTAGTCGACCGCATCGTGATTCGGGAAAACTCTCTGGGCCGTATCGCCGAGTCGGTTGAACAGGCGACTGCCTTGGCACACGGCAATGTGAACGTGTACATGCTGCCCGAGCGCGACGCTCCCGAGGGAACCGAGGGCGAGCTGCTGGAGTATTCGCTGGCACTGGCGTGCCCGGAGCACGGGCATTCCATCGACGACCTGCAGCCGCGCGATTTCTCGTTCAACGCGCCCTATGGTGCATGTCCCGAGTGCGATGGCCTGGGCTTTAAAAAGACAGTCGATGCCGAGGCGCTGATTGAAGACCCCTCAAAGTCGATTGCCGACGGAGTCTTTGGTAGCCTGTTCGGCAATTCCAACTATTATCCGCAGATTTTTGCTGCGGTCTGCAAACACTTTAAGGTGAGTGCCGATACGCCATGGGAGGACCTGCCCCCGCGGGTGCGTCGTGCGTTTTTGGATGGCATGGGCGACACGAAGATTTCGGTCGACTATCAAAAGCTCGATGGGCGTCGCAGCCAGTGGGACACTAAGTTCTCGGGTGTGCGCAATATCCTGTACGAGCGCTACAACGAGACGACGAACGAGAACACCAGGGCTCGCTTGGAGAAATACATTCGCGAAGAGCCATGCTCGAGCTGTCACGGTGCTCGCCTGCGTCCCGAGATGCTTGCCGTCACCGTGGGCGGCAAGTCCATTTACGATGTCTGCTGCCTGTCCTGTCGCGAGTCGCTCGAGTTTTTTGAGGACCTTGAGCTCACAGAGCGTCAACAATTCATCGGCGGTCGTATCGTCAAGGAAATCCTGGAGCGCCTGCGTTTTCTGGTCGATGTCGGACTCGACTATCTGACGCTCGATCGCGCCTCGGCGACGCTTTCTGGCGGTGAGGCCCAACGCATTCGCCTGGCAACGCAGATCGGCGCCGGCCTCATGGGCGTTCTGTACATTCTGGACGAGCCGTCGATCGGCCTTCACCAACGCGATAACGAACGCCTGATCAAGACGCTCGAGCGCTTGCGCGATATCGGCAATACCGTTATCGTCGTCGAGCACGACGAAGATACAATTCGCGCTGCAGACTACGTGATCGATATGGGTCCCGGTGCGGGCGTTAACGGCGGACACGTGGTCGCCGCGGGAACGCCTGCCGATATCATGGCATGCCCCGATTCCATGACGGGTGCTTATTTGACCGGCAAGCGGATGATCCGCGTGCCCGATGAGCGCCGCAAGCCCGGCCGCGGCTGTCTTAAGATCACGGGCGCCCGCGCTAATAACCTCAAAAACGTTACCGCCAAGATTGAGTTCGGTACGCTCACAGTCGTTACCGGTGTTTCGGGATCGGGCAAGAGCTCCCTGGTCACCGATACGATTGCGCCCGCGCTTACGAATGCCATCCATCGTTCGACGCGTCCTGTGGGGCCGTACAAGAAGATTGAGGGCATTGAGTGCATCGATAAGGTAATCGATATCGACCAGTCACCGATCGGTCGCACGCCGCGTTCGAACCCTGCGACCTATATTGGCCTTTGGGATGATCTGCGTGCGCTATTTGCAAGCACGCCGGAGTCGAAGGCGCGCGGCTACTCGCCGGGACGTTTCTCCTTTAACGTAAGCGGAGGTCGCTGCGAGGCGTGCAAGGGCGATGGCCAGATTAAGATCGAGATGCACTTCCTTCCCGATATCTATGTCCCCTGTGAGGTATGTGGCGGCAAGCGTTATAACCGCGAGACGCTCGAGGTTACCTACCGCGGCAAGACAATCTCGGATGTGCTCGACATGAGTGTCACCGAAGCACTGGCTTTCTTTGGGAATATCCCGCAGATTAAGCGCAAACTGCAGACCCTATATGACGTGGGTCTGGGCTACGTGAGCTTGGGTCAGCCCGCTACGACGCTTTCGGGCGGCGAGGCGCAGCGCGTGAAGCTCGCCAAGGAGCTTCATCGTCGCCAGACAGGCAAGACGTTCTACATTTTGGACGAGCCCACAACCGGCCTCCATTTTGAGGATGTTCGTCAGCTGCTCGACGTGTTGCAACGCCTGGTCGATGCGGGCAACACGGTTCTGGTGATCGAGCACAACCTTGATGTCATCAAGGTTGCCGACCGCCTGATCGATATGGGCCCCGAGGGCGGCAATGGCGGCGGAACCGTCGTGGTCTCAGGCACGCCGGAGCAAGTCGCGGCATGTTCGCAGAGCTACACGGGCAAGTTCTTGGCGCCGTTGCTCAAGCGTGACCGTGAGCGTCAGGCGCAGCTCGACGCACAGTAAAGAGATGTTGTAGCACCGACGCGCCACCGATTCCTTCTGATTCGGTGGCGCTTCTGTGTGTCGAGATGGCATATGCGGCGGAATTGGCCCTATACTTAATCCTTACGTCGCTCTGCGGGGGAAAGGATGTGCCATGGCAAAGGCTGTTAAGACGTCAAAAACCAATGCGATGCGCGAGCTGGAAAGCGCCGGCATCTCCTATGTTCTCCATACGTACGAAGACGATGGCGACGAATCGTCGGGGCTGGGCGTCGCGATTTCCGAGCAGCTTGGCGAGGAGCCCGGTCAGGGATTTAAGACCCTGGTCTGCACGACGCCGTCCAACGACCATGTCGTGTGCTGCATTCCCGTTGCCGACGAGCTCGACCTCAAGGCCGCCGCGCGCGCCGCAGGCGAAAAGTCGCTGACCATGATGCATGTCAAAGATTTGCTTGCCGCGACGGGGTATGTCCGCGGCGGTTGCAGTCCGGTCGGTATGAAAAAACGCTTCCGGACTCTGATTGATGAGACATGTATCCTTTGGGATACCATTTTTATCTCGGGCGGCAAGCGCGGCTATCAGCTTGAGCTTGCTCCCGATGACTTAGTTGCATTTTGCGGGGCGACGGTTGCCCCGATCACGAGAGAGGACTGAGCGATGCCGCAGGAAGAATCAAAGCGCGGAGCTCACTTTGCAAAAGGGTCGGCTCCTCAGACGCCCGCGCCCGAGGCCGCTTCGTTCGATAACGAGATTCGAAACGCCTGGTCCGCTGCCGCTGACCCGGGCGAGACGGCCGTGTACTTGCGTGCCGCCGGTGCCGGCACGGCACTTCCCCGTACGGTTCTTTCTTCGGCTCGTCCCGATGAGACGGCTGTCTTTTTGGCCGCCGCTCAATCGAGCGCCAGCGTGATGCCGATCGCCTCCGAGGCTCCTCGTGCGCCGCGTCCCGATGAGACGGCGGTGTTTTTGATGGCAGCCCAGGGAAAGAGCACACCGCAGAGCGCTCCTGCCGCTCGTTCCGCCAAGCCCACGGCTCATGATGATGGCGAACCGCTTCTTTCGGATGACGAATGGTCGCCGCTTGGTTCGACCGATCCCGTCGAGGGCGTGGCCATCGACGGTGATGACGACTGGGACCCTCTGTCGTTTTCTGCCCGAACCGTCGCCGCCAATGAAGTTGACACGGTGTTTGGCGACCATGCCATATTCGATGATGATGCCGTATCCGGTAGCAACATGCCGAACAGCGATGACGCCGCACCTGCTGATGACGCCGTTTTGGTTGACGATCCCTTTGCGATGACCGGCTCCTTTGCCGTCGTGGACGATTTGCCGCCACAAGATGAGGTTTATGAGGACTCTCAGGACGACGTAGACGATATGGGTTCGTCGGACTACTCCACGGTTGGTCGTTCTGCTGGCCTTATGACCGTGCTGACCATCGTGTCGCGCGTCACCGGGTTTATCCGCACGTGGGCCATGGCGGCCGCCATCGGCATGTCGCTGCTCTCGTCCTCCTATCAGGTTGCCAACAACCTGCCCAACATGCTCTACGAGCTCGTGATGGGCGGCATGCTCGTTACGGCGTTTTTGCCGGTGTATATGGGCGTGAGGCGCGAGCAGGGCCGCGAGGCATCGAACGAGTATGTCGGCAATCTGCTCGGTATTCTGCTTCTGGTGCTGGGCGGCATCTCGCTGCTGGGCACCGTGTTTGCTCCCGGCTTTATTTGGACGCAGTCGTTCCTTTCGGGTAATGGCGACAGCATGGATACCGCTGCGTTCATGTTCCGCTTCTTTGCTATCCAAATTCTGTTTTATGGCTTGGGCTCGGTGTTCTCGGGTGTTCTCAACGCACACCGCGACTACTTCTGGTCGACGTTTGCCCCGGTTCTCAACAATGTCATCGTCATCGCCAGCTTTATGGGCTTTGCTCCCGTGTCTGCACAATTTGGCGAGCGGGTCGGCATTATCTTGATCGCAGCCGGTACGACCCTCGGCGTCTTTGTCCAGATGGCCTGCCAGATTCCCGCGCTTGGCAAGCATGGCGTGCATCCTCATATCCATATCGACTTTAAGGACCCCGCGCTGCGACAGACGATTGCGCTTGGTATCCCGACGCTGCTCGCCACGGTGTGCATGTTTGTCTCGACCTCCATTACCAATGCCGCCGCGCTGGTGGTGCAGCCCGAGACCGGCCCTTCCGTCATCGCATATGCGCGCCTGTGGTATACGCTGCCCTATGCGCTGATCGCTGCCTCGCTTTCGACGGCACTCTATACCGAACTCTCCCACGATGCACAGGAGAAGGATTACGACAGCGTCCGCACGGGCATTTCGCGCGGTGTCGCCCAGATGCTCTTCTTCCTGATTCCGTTTGCGATGTACCTGATCGTCTTCGCCCGTCCGCTCAACATGATCTACTGCGCCGGCAAGTTCGATGAATCCGGTGTGGCGCTGGTGTCGGAGTTCCTTATCTATCTGGCACTTTCCCTGCCGCTCTACGGCGTGGTCGTGCTGATGCAGAAGAGCTTCTCGGCCCTGCTCGATATGAAACCTTATAGCCGCTATTGCTTGTACTCCGCTGTCGGTCAGGCCGGTTCGGTGCTGCTGTTTGGCGTGGTGCTGGGCTACGGTATGCCGGCAATTGCGCTTTCGTACGTCGTTGACTACGTGGTCTTGGTCGGATGCTCACTGTGGTGGCTGCGCCGTCGTCTGCATGGCCTTCAGGTCAAGTCTATCCTGCACGGCGGTTTCTTCGGCCTGTTGTTCGGTGGCTTGGGCGCTGCCGCGGGCGCCGGCGTCATGTGGGCACTTGAGCACTTTGTCGGAATGCTTGGCAGCTCGATCCTCATTACCCTGGGCTACGTTTGTGTTGCAGGCGTCGTCTCGCTTGCCGTGACTTTTGGCCTTGCCTTCGTCTTTAAGATGCCCGAGGTCTCGGCGCTGCTTCGTCGCAAGTAGGTGCGTGTGGCAGGTCACGACAACATTCCAACACTTGCCGAGCAGGTTTCGCGCGTTCCCACGCAACCCGGCTGCTACCTTTGGAAAGATGCCAAGGGCGATGTCATCTATGTGGGCAAGGCAAAAAACTTGCGTGCCCGTATGCGTCAATACGTGACGCTGCAGGACGAGCGTCAAAAGATCCCGCTCATGATGCAGCTGGTGGCGAGCTTCGACTATATCGTGGTGGAGACCGAGCACGAGGCATTGGTGCTCGAGCGCAATCTGATCGGCCAGTACCATCCGTACTTCAACGTCGACCTTAAGGACGATAAAAGCTATCCCTTTATCGCCATCACTAAAAGCGATCTATTTCCCGCTATTAAATACACGCGCGAGCGCCATAAGCCCGGCACGCGCTATTTTGGCCCCTATACCGATAGTCGTGCGGCGCGTGAGACCATCGATACGCTACGCAAGGTCATTCCTATTTGCTCGGCATCCTGTGCGGAATGGCGCCGCTGCCGCCGCATCGTCGAATCTCATAAGGGCGAAGAAGACATCGTCAATATGATTTGCGCGCAAAACGGGCGTCCCTGTTTTGACTACCATGTCGGGCGCGGGCCGGGCGCATGCGTCGGCGCGATTTCCCCTGCCGACTATGCCAAGAACGTCAAGCGTGTCGAACGTTTCTTGTCGGGCCATCGCAAGGATGTCGTCGACGAGCTTACGTCCGAGATGACGGAGGCAGCCGAGACGCTCGATTTTGAACGTGCGGCGCGCGTCAAGCGTCGCCTGGAAGTCATTAGGGGCCTGGACGATCGCCAACAGGTCGTTTTTCCATCGAGCGTCGATATCGACGTCATCGGCTTCTATCGCGAAGAGACTATCTCTGCCGCCTGTGTCTTTGTCGTTCGCGAGGGCCGAACGGTTCGAACTTGTGAGTTCATCCTCGATAAAGGCCTGGATGTCGACGAGGAAGAGCTTCAATCGGGCTTTCTTAAGCGCTATTACGACGAGACGGCCGATATTCCAGCCGAGATCAATCTCTCTGTCGAGCTTGAGGATGCTGAAGCGTTGGGGGAGTGGCTTGCGGGCAAGCGCGAACGCTCTTGCCATCTCCATAGGCCGCAGCGCGGCGAAAAGCACCGCCTGCTCGATATGGCTTCCAAAAATGCGCGCCATGCCCTCATGCGCTACATGATGCGCACGGGGTATGCTGACGATCGCACCAATCAGGCGCTCCTGGAGCTCGAAAGTGCGCTGGCGCTGCCTGCGCCGCCGTTGCGCATCGAGTGCTTCGATATCTCGACGTTGCACGGCACCTTTACCGTCGCTTCGATGGTGGTATTTACCAACGGCCGTGCCGACAAGGGCCAGTATCGTCGCTTTAAAATTCAGGCCGAATTGGACGAGGCGAACGACTTCGTATCGATGTCCGAAGTTCTGGGGCGTCGCTATGCTCCCGAGCGCATGGCGGACGAGCGCTTTGGCTCGCGCCCCGATTTGCTCGTTGTCGATGGCGGCAAGCCGCAGTTGACCGCTGCAATTAAGCAACTTGAGGCGCTCGGCCTCGATATACCAGTTTGTGGCTTGGCAAAGGCCGATGAGGAAGTTTTCGTGCCGTGGGACGAGACTCCCGTCGTGCTACCGACCGGCTCCGCTTCGCTTTATCTGATCAAGCAGGTTCGCGATGAATCCCACCGATTTGCGATTACGTTCCACCGCGAGTTGCGCAATAAGGCTATGACGGTTTCGGTGCTTGACGACGTTCCGGGCGTGGGACCCACTAGAAAACGTGCCATTATGCGCCATTTTGGCTCGATGAAGCGTTTGCGCGCGGCAAGCGAGCAGGAGATTGCGGAAGTTCGAGGCGTTCCGGCCGATGTCGCCAAAGCGGTCCACGAGGCACTTGTTGCATGGAATGCCGAGCGCGCCCAGGCATCGGCCAGCCGTTCCGAAAACTAAACGTGCTTCTAAACAACTGATATACATGATTGGCCGATTTTCAATCATTTATTTCGCGGCGATTACCTGTCGATTTCGGGTTTTATTAACGCTAAAACGTTTGACTAGCCATGGTGAACAACCCTGCTATCCTGCGGGTTGACGAAGACTGATATCTCACCTCGTCGATACATACTGTCTGGCGAATCGTTTGTCAATGAATTCGGTGAACGGTAGTAAATACCGTTCAAGCGTATGTATGTATCGGTCGCCGAGCGCGGCACCTCAGTTGGGTCCGTCGGTAGGTAAGGTATATATCGTCCGCAAGTTGCGCGGGGGCAAGTCTAGGTGCTCCCGGGTAAGATTCTCTATTGATAGGAGAAGACATGGCCATCATCAACAAGGGTATGTCCAGGCGTTCGTTCCTCGGCCTCACCGGCAGCGTCGCTGCTGTCGCAGGGCTTGGTCTCACCGGCTGCGGTGGCAGCTCCAACGACGAGGGTTCCGCTTCCGGTTCCACCGATTCCGCCAACCGTGGCGGCGGCGTGATCACCGCTGGTTCCGCTTACGCTCCGTCCAGCTTCGACCCCGCCAGCACCGGCTCCGCTGTGGGCCTGGGTGCTAACTGGCACGTCATCGAGGGCCTCTATGGCATCGATTACCACGACTACAGCACCTTCAACGAGCTCGCCACCGACGATCCCAAGTCCGTGGACGACACTACCTTCGAGGTCACCATCCGCAAGGGCGCCAAGTTCTCCGATGGCACCGAGGTCACTGCTGACGACGTCGTTGCCTCCTACACCGCTTGCGCTGCTTCTGCTACCTATGCTCCGTTCTTCCAGCCCTTCGAGTCCATCGAGGCCAAGGACGCCAGCACTGTAACGGTCAAGACCAAGGTCCCCAACTTCTCCCTGCTCAAGGATCGTCTGGCCATCATCCGCGTTACCCCGGCTACCCAGGCCGAGGAGGATCGCGCTAAGCAGCCGATCGGCTCCGGCCCCTGGATGTACGACTCTATCTCCGATACCGAGATCACCCTGGTTCCCAACCCCGAGTACAACGGTGAGTATGCTGCCGAGGATAAGAAGATCCAGTACAGCATCCTGACCGACCCCACCGCTCGCGTTACCGCTCAGCAGGAGGGCTCCACGCTCGTTATGGAGCTCGTCACCGCTGACGCCGTCGACCAGCTCGAGAGCGCCGGCTGCAAGATCGATAACGTCCAGGGTTTCGGCACCCGCTTCATCATGTTCAACGTCGCCAAGGAGCCTTGGAACAACGTCAAGGTCCGTCAGGCCGTCATGTACGCGCTCGACACTGAGAAGATGATTACCAACACCTTCGCCGGCCTTGCTACCGCTGCCAGCTGCTACCTGCCCAAGAGCTTCACCAACTATCATGAGGCTTCCACGGTGTACAAGACTGACGCCAAGAAGGCCAAGAAGCTCATCGAAGAGTCTGGCATCACCCCGGGCGCCATCACCCTGCGCACCACCGACAACGAGCAGATCAAGGGCATGGCCGCTCAGGTCAAGAACGACCTCGACGCTCTCGGCTTCGATGTGACTATCCAGACCGATACCTCGCCGGCCACCTACGCTGCCATCGACGGCGGCGAGGCCTACGATATCCTCCTTGCCCCTGGCGATCCGTCCTGCTTCGGCGCCGACCCCGACCTGCTGCTCAACTGGTGGTATGGCGACAACGTCTGGATGCAGACCCGTTGCCCGTGGAAGGATTCCGCTGAGTGGGCGAAGCTCCACGGTCTCATGGACGAGGCTCTTGCCGCCGAGGGCGACGAGCAGCAGAAGAAGTGGAACGAGTGCTTCGACATCATCGCCGACAACGCTGTTCTGTACCCCGTTGTCCACGTCAAGACCGTTTCCGCTTCCTGGGACGATCCGTCCACCGCGCCCAACGGCGAGGCCCTCGATGGCTTCAAGGGCATCGGCACGACGAGCATGTCCTTCAGGGGCGTCGCGACCGTCAAGGCCTAAGACTCGCTTGAGTCATATGTGGGGCGTCGGTCGTAAGGCAACGTCCTCATAGTTGAAACAAAGACCCGGGCGGCCTCGATGTCGCTCGGGTCTTGTAATGAGTATCCATACTCATATACCAGTTGGTCCTACCGACAAAAGAAAGGGGAGAGAACGTGAACAACTTTCTACGTTTGATTGGAAGGCGTCTCGTGGCGCTGCCGATCATGGCATTGGGCGTCACCGTCCTGGTGTTCTTCCTTATGTCGTTCTCCAAGACCGACCCCGCCTATACGGCGTTGGGTGACGGTGCCTCGCCCGAGGCGGTTGCCGAGTACCATGAGAAGTATGGTCTGGACGACCCCTGGCCCGTGCGCTACGTGCGCTACATGGGCGATCTGATCCATGGTGACATGGGCACCTATGGTGCTGCTCGCAACTCTGTTGCCAAGCGCATCTCCACGGCCCTGCCCGTCACGATGCAGCTGACCTTCATCGGTCTAGCCATCGGCGCGGTCGTCTCGTTTTTGCTCGGCGTCATCGCGGCACTGTATCGCGATAAATGGCCGGACCAAGTGATCCGCGTCTTCTCCATCGCCGGCTTGGCAACCCCGTCGTTCTGGCTTGCCGTTCTGTTGATCCTGCTGTTCTCTTCCTACCTTAAGGTGCTCCCGGCGTCCGGTGCTCTGCCTCACTTCACCACCAACCCGGCTGGCTATCTGGGACGTATGATCATGCCCGCTATCGCTCTGGCATTCCCGCTGACGGGCCAGATGACTCGTATCGTGCGTACGGCCATGGTCGAGGAGCTCGATAAGGACTATGTCCGTATGGCCCGCGGCGCCGGCGTTCCCGAGAAGGTCGTCGTCGGCATCAACGTTTTGCGCAACGCGCTGATCACCCCGGTCACCACCCTCGGTCTTAAGATCGGCTACCTCATGGGCGGCGCCGTCGTCATCGAGGTCATCTTCAACCTCCCCGGCATGGGTACTGCGATTCTGCAGGGCGTTCAGGGCAACGAGGCGAACCTGGTTCAGGGCGTCGTCATCGTCGTTGCTCTTGCCTTCATCATCATCAACATCGTGGTTGACATGCTCTACCTGCTCATCAACCCGCGCATCAGGACGGTGTAGATTATGGTAAAGATTCGAGAGAAGCAAACCGAGCAGCTCGAGAAGGCTGCCTCCAAGGGGCTCAAGCTCGGTGGCTGGAAGAAGATGACGCTGTCTTCTAAGATTGCCGCCGTCGTGCTGGTGCTGGTCGCCCTGACTGCGATTTTGGCGCCCCTTCTTGCCCCCTATAGCCCGGTCGAGATCTTTACGGCTCGCCAGGCTCCCGGCAACGGATTTATCTTCGGTACCGACGATAAGGGCCGCGACATTCTGTCGCGTATGCTCTACGGTGGTCGTTACTCGCTGATTATCGGCTTTGGTGCTACCGCCATGGCTTTGGTCTGTGGTTCCGTTGTCGGCGCTCTTGCAGCGGTTTCGCGCAAGTCTATCTCTGAGGCGATCATGCGTATCCTGGACATCATCATGTCCATCCCGGGTATCGCCCTCGCAGCCGTTTTCGTCTCCATCCTGGGCAATTCCGTGCCGTCGATCATTTTCGCCATCGGCTTTATGTACACTCCGCAGATCGCCCGTATCGTGCGCGCCAATATCGTGTCCGAGTACGGTGAGGACTATGTCCGCGCGGTCATCGTGTCCGGCGCCAAGGCTCCGTGGATTCTGATCAAGCATGTTCTGCGCAACTGCATCGCTCCGATCATGGTCTTCACCGTTACCCTGGTCGCAGACGCCATCATCTTCGAGGCCTCGCTGACCTTCATCGGCGCCGGCATCCAGGAGCCCACCGCTACCTGGGGCAACATCCTCGCCGACGCCCGCGGCGGCGTGCTCGCTGGCCGTTGGTGGCAGGCACTGTTCCCGGGCCTGGCCATTATGATCACCTGCCTGGCGCTCAACATCCTCTCCGAGGGCATTACCGACGCTATGGCTGCCGCTCCCTCCGCCGCCCTGGATCCGACCGATTCCTCCAAGCGTCGCGAGGCCGATCTGCTGGTCTCCGACCCCGTTCGTGCCTACAAGGAGCAGGCTCAGTCCCTCTCCGCTCGCCTTGGCGCCCTGCGCGATGTCGAGCTCAAGCGTAACGACCGCCATGTGCCCGACGAGTCTGTCGAGCCGATTCTCTCGGTCCGTGACTTCTGCATTCAGTTTGAGCACCACGGTGACATCAACGTCGTCGACCACGTCAACTTTGACGTCCGTCCCGGCCAGACCATGGGCCTGGTAGGCGAGTCCGGCTGCGGTAAGTCCATCACCACGCTGGCCATCATGGGCCTGACCGACGATGACGAGCATCTTTCCGGTGAGGTTCTCTGGGAGGGCCGCGACCTGCTCAAGATGAGCAAGAAGGAGTGGTTCGGCCTGCGCGGTACCGATATCGCCATGGTCTATCAGGACGCCCTGTCCTCGCTCAACCCCTCCATGCTCATTTCCGCCCAGATGAAGCAGCTCACCAAGCGCGGCGGCACCCGTAGCGCCGAGGAGCTCCTGGAGCTCGTGGGCCTCGACCCCAAGCGTACGCTCGAGAGCTATCCGCATGAGCTTTCCGGTGGTCAGCGTCAGCGCGTTCTGATCGCTATGGCCCTTACCCGCGACCCCAAGCTGGTCATCTGCGACGAGCCCACGACCGCTCTGGACGTTACCGTCCAGAAGCAGGTCATCAAGCTGCTTAACGACCTTCAGGCCAAGCTCGGCTTTGCCATGATCTTCGTTTCGCACGACCTGGCACTGGTCGCCGAGGTCGCCCATAACATCACGGTTATGTACGCCGGCCAGGTTATCGAGCAGGCGCCCACCAAGGAGCTGCTCACCAACCCGATCCACGAGTACACTCGCGGTCTTCTGGGTTCCGTCCTGTCCATCGAGAGCGGTTCGGGCCGCCTGCACCAGGTGCCCGGCGCCGTTCCGAGCCCGCGCGATTTCCCCAAGGGCGATCGCTTCGCACCCCGCTCGAGTCATCCGCGCATTGGCCTGGACACCCGTCCGGTCTTCAAGCGCGTGCCCGGCACCGAGCACTTCTATTCCGAGCTCCCCGACGAGGTGCTCAAGGCAAATGGTTTGACCCCTCACGCGGAGGTGATGTAGATGAGCGAGACCGCAGTCAACGGCGTCGAGCCGATCATCTTCCTTGATGACGTCCACGTCACCTTTAGGACCCGTACCGGCTCGATTCTGCACCCCAACCTGGTTCACGCCGTCCAGGGTGTAACGATTAAGCTCATGCCCGGACAGACCATCGGCATCGTCGGCGAGTCTGGTTGCGGAAAGTCCACCACGGCTAACGTCATGTGCGGCCTGCAGGCCCCCACGAGCGGCAAGGTCTACTTTAAGGGCAAGGACGTTACCAAACGTACCGCCGAGGACCGTCGCCACATGGGTCGCGTCATCTCGGTCGTGTTCCAGAACCCGGCCACGGCGCTCAATCCCCGCATGGTCGTTCGCGAGCAACTGCTCGACCCCATGCGCGTCCACAACCTGGGTACCGAGGCCGAGCAGGAGAAGCGCGTCAAGGAGCTCTTGGAGCTCACCGGTCTGCCCAGCTCCGCCGCCGAGGTTCTTCCCGGCCAGCTTTCGGGCGGCCAGCGCCAGCGCGTGGCAATTGCCCGTGCCCTGTCGCTGAACCCCGATGCCATCATCGCCGACGAGCCCACCTCGGCTCTGGACGTTTCGGTCCGCGCGCAGATTCTGAACCTGCTGACCGACCTTAAGAAGGAGCTCGGCCTGGCCATGGTGTTCATTAGCCATGACATCCAGACGGTCCGCTATATCTCTGACGACATCATCGTTATGAATGGCGGCAAGATCGTCGAGCAGGGCGAGGCCAAGCAGGTCTTCCAGCACCCTCAGGACCCCTACACCAAGATGCTGCTCGGCGCTGCGCCGTCGCTGCTGCATCCCAAGCTCGGCGAGTAGCCTCGCTTTCCCTCCCGTGCGCCCGGTTCCCTTGCCGGGCGCACCTCCGTTGCGATTTCGAAAGGTTGGGTTCACGAGCCATGCCAAGTGCTCAGGAGCTACAACAGCAATTTGGTGAATATCGAGGCGCCATGCCCCGTCCATCAGATTTCGATCTCTTTTGGAAGGATCGCATGGCCGAGGCTGACGCCGTCGGGCTTGACTATGCGATCGAGGCGGCATCGGTCACCGATGCCGTGACCTGCCAGCTTTTCGATCTCTGGTATACCGGCATGTGTGGCGCTCGCCTGCACGCCAAGTACCTTAAACCTGTCTCGGACGAGCCCATGCCATTGGTACTTCAGTTCCATGGATATCCAGGTGCGAGTCGCAGCTGGTTTGAGCAGGCATCGTTTGCGGGCATGGGCATGGCGCTCATTGCTCTCGATTGTCCTGGTCAAGGAGGTCCGTCCGAGGACATTGGCGGATTTGAGGGCACAACGGTCGCGGGCCATATCGTCGCCGGTATCGACGGTGACCCGGCCAACCTCTACTATGTCCGCTTGCACCAAGATATTCGCATTCTGTGCCGTATCGTTCGCGAGCTTGAGGGCATCGATCTTACCCGCGTATATGTGAACGGCGCATCGCAGGGCGGCGGTTTGGGCATTGCGACCTGCGCGCTTAACAGCGAGCTTATCAATCGCGCCGCCATCCTCTATCCCTTCCTGTCGGATTTCCGCCTGGTCTGGGATTTGGATGCCGACGACATCGCCTACGAGGGCCTGCGCTATTGGTCTCGCTGGTTTGACGAGGACTCGACTCGTATCGACGAAGCCTATGCCAAGCTGGCGTACTTCGATTCCAAGAACTTTGCCCCCATGGTCAAATGCCCCGTGCTGTTTGGCACGGGCACAGCCGATATCGTCTGCCCTCCGGCGACGCAGTTTGCAGTCTACAACAACCTGACCTGCGAAAAGCGTCATGAGTTCTTTGAAGGCTTCGGTCACGAGGAGATTCAGGATTTTGACGATCTGATCATTCCGTTTTTCTGCAAGGGAGGGGAGGCTCATGTCTAAGTGCGAGAGCAATATCGATGAGCTGATTGTCCCCGAGCTTGCGGGAATTGCTGGGACGGTTTCGTCAAGGCTCTCTGATTTCCGGGATTGGCGCGGCGATGCTTCTGCGGATGTTTCCGAGTTGGAGACAGCCGCTTCGGACCTTGAGGTTTGCGGGCTGACCGTTACGGCGATTGATTTCGCAAATCCGTGCGCGCGCTACTCCGAGGTTTCCTTTGAGCTCGGCGGGTATGTCGTGCACGGCCGTTTGATTGAGCCTGTTGGTCGTGACCGGGCATCCGAGCTTGTGCCACTATGCCTGATGTTTCACGACATCGACCGACCCGTGCGCGGCTGGCATCACATGACGAGATTTGTCGCCATGGGGTATGCCGTCCTCGCGCTGGACGATGAGACTATTGGATCCAACGATCTGCAGCAGGGGATTACCTCGCCTGCTTTTGTCGAGCGTGTCCGTTGGGGCTGCGCGTTGGCGAAGGTTGCGCGCAATCTTGATGGCATGGATCCCGACCGCATCTTTGCATGGGGCGAGGGCCTTGGCGGCGGTGTCGCGCTGGCGGTTTCTGCTCTGGACGAGCGGGGCCTTGCCTGCACGGCGCTTGCCAATCCGCTTCCCAGCGGTCTCGAGACGCTGTCGCCTCGGGTTCGTGGCTCGGTGCTCATGGGCACATCGCTCATGGATACCGTGAGTGATCCCAAGGGTCAGTTTGCCGTATTCAACGGTCTTGAGTGTGACCGGAGGCATATCATCTATGCCAAATACGCTCACGAGCGCATCAATGCGTTCGAAAACGAAGTCGTCGACTTCTTTAACCAAACGTTCTATTCGTGTTCTTTGGCCTAGACGGCCTGGACACCGCCAACAAGAGTGGGCGGCATAGGGCTGCCCGCCAGACAACTAAGGAGATTCTTGTGGCAACTCAGAAATTCACCGGCGTTATCCCTCCCGTCGTTGTTCCCGATACCGAAGACCACCAGCTCGACGTTGCCTCCTTTGAGCGCAGCATCAACCGCATGATCGATGCCGGCGTCGATGGCCTGTTCTTCCTGGGCTCCTCGGGCGAGGTCGTCTTCTCCACCGACGAGCGCCGTCGCCAGATTGTCGCAGAGGCCGTCCGTATCGTCGACCACCGCGTTCCCGTTCTGGTCGGCATCATCGACACCGAGACCGAGCGCATGATCGAGCACGGCAAGGTCGCTCAGGAGCTGGGCGCCGATGCGCTCGTCGCCACCTGCCCGTTCTATGCCCTGCAGGGCATGACCGAGGTCGAGGAGCACTTCCGCATCCTTCACGAGGAACTCGACCTGCCCATCTTCGCCTACGACATCCCCGTGTGCGTCCACACCAAGCTTCCCTGGAAGCTTCTTGCCAAGCTCGGCGCCGAGGGCGTCCTTGCTGGCGTCAAGGATTCCTCGGGTGATGACATCTCGTTCCGCTACCTCGTTCAGGAGAACGAAAAGAACGGCCATCCGATGAGCATCCTCACCGGTCACGAGGTTGTTGTCGACGGCGCTTACCTCGGTGGCGCCGACGGCTCTGTCCCGGGTCTCGCCAACGTTGAGCCCGAGGGCTACGTTCGTCAGTGGAAGGCCGCTCAGGCTGGTGACTGGGCTACCGTCAAGGCCGAGCAGGATCGCCTCAATGAGATTTCGCACATCTGGGATGTCACCTCGGGCGTCCAGGGCTATGCCGGTGGCGTCGGCGCCTTCAAGACCGCTATGAACCTCATGGGCATCTTCGACAGCCCGACCATGCCGCGCCCGGTGAAGGCCATGACCGGTGAGAACGTCGAGGCGATTCGCAAGGTCCTCCAGGACAACGGTCTCCTTTAAAGCTTTCCCAGGCACCCGACCTCGCCGTTCAACCGTGCGGCCATGACCCATTAGGTCAATGGCCGCACGGTTTCTCGGCGATCTCGGGCACCTGGAAAACCTTTACCGCGCTGTGACGGCTAGCCTGACGGCGCATTTCCTGTAGTTGTTTTTGTCTCCGAAGGAGAACGACATGGAGAACAAGTACGTCTGCTCTGTCGATATCGGCGGAACTAAGATCGCGACTGCCATCATGGAGTATCCGGCTGACGGCGGTGTGCCCCATCCCGTTTTTGAGGCTGAGGTTCCCACCGAGGCCCAGGAGGGTGGCGAAGCAGTCTTCCAGCGCATCGAGGCGTCTATCAAGGCAGCTCTTGAGGCAAATCCCGATGTCGAGGTCCTCGGAGTTGGCATCGGCGCTGCCGGTGTCGTCGACCCCAAGACGGGCGCCATCGCGTATGCCAATGAGATTATGCCCGGCTGGTCCGGTGTTCAGTTGGGGCCGCGTCTGCGCGAGGACCTCGGCCTTCCCGTTGCCGTTGTAGGCGACGTGCAGGCTCATGCTCTGGGCGAGGCCCACTGGGGCGTCGGCAAGGGCAAGTTCTCCGTCTTGTGTTTGGGCATCGGTACGGGCATCGGCGGCGCATATGTCGAGAACGGCCGCGTGATGCAGGGCTTCCATGGTGCTGCCGGCCATATGGGCCACATCGAGTGCTCGGCTGCCGCCGGCATTCCCTGCGCCTGCGGGCGTTCCGGCCATCTGGAGTCGGTTGCTTCCGGAACATCAATCGGGCGCATGTACGATGAGCGTTTTGGCCGCGTCGACCCCAGCCGTCCTTCGGTCGGCCGTGACGTGAACGACCTGTGCCGCGCAGGCGACGCAAAGGCGACCGAGGTCATTCATGACGCCGGCTTTGCGCTGGGCGCCAGCCTGGGCTCGCTCGCTAACATCCTGGACCCTGAGGTCATCGTGCTTTCGGGCGGCGTGATTCACCAAGGCCCCGATTGGCGTTCACAGACGTGGAAGGACTCGGTGCACGAGGGCTATGCCAGCCAGGCGCTCGACCCGCTTCAGGACACGCCGATTCTCATCGGCTCTCTGGAGGGCGACGCGCCGCTCATCGGTGCCGCCGAACACCTTCTTGCATCGTTGAAGTAAACATAACTACCAAGTGCGCCTTCTGAGGTGCCGCAGATTGACGTGAAAGAGGAGCGAAGCGTACTTCGGTACGCGAGCGACGGTTTGAACGTCAAGGTGCGGTGTCTCAGAAGGCTGTTTTGAGAAAGGTTGAGTCGAACATGACCGTTGATCCTTTGATCCAGTCCCTGAAGGGCAAGCTCGTCGTGAGCGTTCAGGCGTATATGGGCGAGCCGCTTCGTACGCCCGAGACCATGGCTCAAATGTCTCGCGCTTGCGAGCTTGGCGGCGCCGCCGCCATTCGCTGCCAGGGCCTTGCCGACATTGCCGCCATTAAGGGTCGCTGTGAGGTTCCCGTCATCGGTCTGTGGAAGGACGGGCACGAGGGCGTTTACATCACGCCGACGCTGCGTCACGCTCGTGCCTGCGTTGCTGCGGGTGCCGATATCGTGGCGATCGACGCCACCGATCGTCCGCGTCCCGATGGCAAGTCGGTCGAGGATACCTTCCGCCCGCTGCACGAGGAGGGTGTGCTCCTGATGGCGGATTGTGCCACCATCGAGGACATTCGCCGTGCGGTTGATATGGGCTTCGACCTGGTATCCACCACACTCTCTCACGGTGTCGCCGCCATCGACTGCACCATGGCCGATGGCCCCGACCTGCCGCTCCTGCGTCAGGCGACCGAGGAATTTCCCGGCCTTCCCATCATTTGCGAGGGTCGCGTGCATACGCCCGCACGGCCTCGCGCTGCAATCGACGCCGGCGCGTGGGCCGTTGTCGTCGGCACCGCTATCACGCACCCCACGAGTATTACAAGTTGGTTTAAGGCTGCGCTTGAGGCGTAAGACGGGCCTTGTATCCGCTTGGGGCGGTATACTCAATAAAGGCAATTGATCGCGCGGGATCCGCTGGCCGGGTCCCGCGCTTATTTTAGGAGGCACACATGCAAAAGGGAGATGCCATGGATGCGGCGGAGCGCTCGGAGCGTATCCCCGATATCGTTATCATCACCGGAATGTCCGGCTCGGGCCGAACGCAAGCCATGCATGTGTTTGAGGACATGGGCTATTTTTGTATCGACAACCTGCCCCCACGCCTGATTGCCCAGCTTGCTGAGCTCGTTGGCATCAATACGGGCGTGGGCAGGCACCTTGCCGTTACCTGCGACCTGCGTAGCCAGGGCTTGTTCGATGAACTGCTCGATGCTGTTGCCGCACTGGAAGAGCGCGAGATGAGCTGCGACATTGTGTTTCTCGAGGCGTCTGACGAGGTGCTGATTCGCCGGTATAGCGAAAACCGTCGTCGCCATCCCATTGCAAAGCCGGGGGAGACCACGGCCGACGCTATTCAGCGTGAACGTCTGCAGCTGCAGGGCGTTCGCGATCGAGCCGATATGATTATCGACACGAGCCGCTTGCGCACTTCTGCCTTGCGCAACAAGCTGCGCATGGCTTTTTCCGAGCTGTCCGACCAGCAGCTTATGGATGTCCACGTGTTCTCGTTTGGCTTTAAGCATGGCATGCCCATCGAGGCGGATATCATGATCGATGTTCGCTTCTTGCCCAATCCTTTCTACGATCCCGAGATGCGCACCATGACCGGTCTCGATAAGAAGGTCTCCGATTTTGTCTTGGACCACCCCAAGACCCAGGAGTTCTGGAAGGCCTGGACCCAGCTGCTCGATACGGTCATGCCGGGTTATATCGCAGAGGGCAAGCCGCAGCTTTCCATTGCTATCGGCTGCACAGGCGGACAGCACCGTAGCGTCGCCATTGCCGAGGCCACGGCCCGCTACCTGGAGGGTGCTCAGTATCATGTGAGCATCTCCCACCGTGACCTGTCGCGTGCCAACACGAAGGCATAGGTTTACATGTCGTTTACCGCTGAGGTGCGTGACGAGCTTGCGCGCTGCGAACCAGAATGCGAATACTGCGATTTGTCGACGCTTGCTGCGCTAACGCGTGTGAGCGGCACGCTTTCGCTGGCGGGCTCGGGACGGTACCGCTTGACGGTCGCGACCGAGACGGGTGCTGTGGCGCGCACGATGATTGCGCTGACGCATCGTATCCTTAAGCTCAAGACCGAATTCACGGTTCGTAAGTCGGTCCTGCACAAGGTACGAAACTATCTCATCACCTTGCCCGATCAGCCCGATTTGGATAAGGCTCTGGTGCTGCTGGGCATTCTCGACCGTAGGGGAGGGCTCGTCGCGGGTGTGCCGCGCCACATCGTCGCCCGTCCTTGCTGCAGGCTCGCCTATATTCGCGGTGCGCTGATTGCCGGAGGCTTTGTTGCCGACCCGCGTGGCGATTTTCATTTGGAGATCGCGGTTCAGGGCGAGGAGTATGCAAAGGGACTTTGCGACCTTCTGGAGCAGATTGGAGTTCACGCCCGCGTCAATGCGCGTCGCGGCTCGTATGCCGTGTACATCAAGAGTGCCGAGGAGATTAAACGTCTGTTACAGCTGATTGGCGCCAAGCGCAGCGTTGCCGAGATTGAAGAGGCCCGCGCGGTTAAGCTGGTGAAGAACGACGTGAATCGTCGCGTGAACGCAGAGCTTGCCAACCAGACCAGAAGTGCCGGTGCCGCCCAACATCAGCTTGCGCTCATCGATGAGCTTGATCGGCGCGGTTTGCGCGAAACGCTGCCGGACGCTCTGGCAGTTTTTTGTGACTTACGCGAGCGTTACCCCGATCTCTCACTGCGAGATTTGGGGGAAATGGCCGACCCTCCTTTGTCGAAGTCGGCCTTGTATCACCGTGTTTTGCGCCTTGAAAAGCTCATTGAAGCAAGCGGGTAGTTTAACGCAATAGCTTTTATGGTGGTTTAACTGCTGTTTTATACGTTAAAGCGTTTTAACGCAAATTTGATTTTCAATTTCGAGCATTCTCGTGAAATTCAAGCCAAAAAAAAGGTATATTAGGCGAGTGGTTAGTTTGTGGGCCTCAACGGCAGGCGCTGTAGCTTGCGGGGGCCTTACGAAAGGAGACACAATGGCAGTAAAGGTTGCTATTAACGGCTTCGGTCGCATCGGTCGTCTGGCTTTCCGTCAGATGTTCGGTCATGAGGGCTCCGAGATCGTCGCTATCAACGACCTCACCTCTCCCGATATGCTCGCTTACCTGCTGAAGTACGACTCCACGCAGGGCAACTACGCTCGCGATCACGAGGTCGTTGCTGGCGAGGATTCCATCACCGTTGACGGCAAGGAGATCAAGATCTACAAGGAGGCCGACGCCAACAACCTGCCTTGGGGCGACCTCGACGTCGACGTCGTTCTCGAGTGCACCGGCTTCTACACCAGCAAGGCTAAGGCTCAGGCCCACATCAACGCTGGCGCCAAGAAGGTCGTCATCTCCGCTCCGGCCGGCAGCGATCTGCCCACCATCGTGTACAACGTCAACCATGAGACGCTGACCGCTGAGGACAACATCATCTCCGCTGCTTCCTGCACCACCAACTGCCTCGCCCCGATGGCCAAGGGTCTGAACGACTTCGCTCCCATCGTCTCCGGCATCATGACCACCATCCACGCCTTCACCGGCGACCAGATGCCGCTCGACGGCCCGCAGCGCAAGGGCAACTTCCGTCGCTCCCGCGCCTGCTCCGAGAACATCGTCCCGAACACCACGGGCGCTGCCAAGGCCATCGGCCTGGTTCTCCCCGAGCTCAACGGCAAGCTCATCGGTGCCGCCCAGCGCGTCCCGACGCCGACCGGCTCGCTGACCAACCTCTACGCCGTCGTTGACAAGAAGGTCACCGTCGACGAGGTCAACGCTGCCATGAAGGCCTACGCCGAGACCATCCCCGATACCTTCGCTTACAACGAGGACCAGATCGTCTCCCGCGACATCGTCGGCGAGACCCACGGCTCCATCTTCGACGCCACTCAGACCATGTGCTCTGATCTCGGCAACGGCCAGACCCTCGTTCAGGTCACCTCTTGGTACGACAACGAGAACTCCTACACCTCTCAGATGGTCCGCACCATCAAGTACTTCGAGAAGTTCGTTGCTTAATTTAGCTTTTAGCGAATAGCTCGTTGAGCGTCTAAAGAAGGGCGCGGCCTCATAGGGCTTACACCCTAGGGTCGCGCCCTTTTTATAGGAAATCGTCTGCCGTAATGGGAGGCAGACACGTACGAAAGGTAGAAGCAAACATGGCCTTTACCAAGAAGACCGTCCGCGACATCGATGTCGACGGCAAGCGCGTTCTCGTCCGCGTTGACTTCAACGTGCCTATCAAGGATGGCGTCGTTGGCGACACCACCCGTATCAAGGCTGCCCTGCCCACCATCAACTACCTCGTTGAGCACAACGCTCGCGTCATCCTCATGAGCCACCTCGGCCGTCCCGAGGGTACCGGCTTCCAGCCTGAGCTCTCCCTTGAGCCTGTCGCTAAGAAGCTCGCTGAGCTCTCTGGTCTCGACGTTGCCTTTGTCGCCGACACCTACGGCGAGAAGGCTGCTGAGGCTGTCGCCGCCGTCGAGCCGGGCAAGGTCCTCGTTCTCGAGAACGTCCGTTTCGACAAGCGTGAGAAGAAGAACGATCCCGAGATCGCCAAGAAGCTCGCTTCCTATGGTGACGTCTTCGTTCTCGATGCCTTCGGCACCGCACACCGCGCCCAGGGTTCCGTCGTGGGCCCCGCCGCTTACCTGCCTGCCGTCGCCGGCTTCCTGCTCGAGAAGGAGGTCGACACGCTGACCGGCATCTTCGCCGAGCCCGAGCGCCCCTTCGTCGCCATCGTCGGCGGTTCCAAGGTTTCCTCCAAGATCGGCGTTCTCGATCACCTCATCGACTCCGCTGATACCCTGATCATCGGTGGCGGCATGGCCTACACCTTCTTCCTGGCTCAGGGCCTGTCCGTCGGTCAGTCCCTCAAGGAAGAGGACTGGGTCGAGCGCGCCGGTGAGATGCTCAAGAAGGCCGAGGAGAAGGGCGTCAAGATCCTGCTCCCCATCGACAACCGCGTTGCTGATCACTTTGGCGAGGACGCTGTCCCCGAGGTTGTCGCTTCCGACGCTATCCCCGACGACCGTGAGGGTATGGACATCGGCCCCAAGACCGAGGAGCTCTACGCCGAGGCTGTCAAGGGTGCCAAGACTGTGTTCTGGAATGGCCCCATGGGCGTCTTCGAGTTCGATAACTTCGCTCACGGCACCCAGGCTATCGCCGAGGCTGTCGCCGAGGCTGATTGCACCTCGATCATCGGTGGTGGCGACTCTGTCGCAGCCGTCAACAAGTTCAACCTGGCCGACAAGATGAGCTGGATCTCTACCGGTGGTGGCGCTTCCATGGAGCTCGTCGAGGGTAAGGCCCTGCCCGGAGTGGAGGCGCTTCTCGATGCCTAATCGCACCCTTCTTATCGCTGGTAACTGGAAGATGAACAACGACGTCGCCGAGGCCGCCAAGCTCGCCGACGAGCTGGCTCAGGCTCTGCCCGAGGTTCCGGCTGGCGTCGAGGTGCTCGTCTGCCCTCCGACCATCGACATCACCACGGTTCATGACCGTATTCAGGCTGCCCCCATCGCCCTCGGTGCACAGAACGTGTACTGGGAGGCCAAGGGTGCCTTCACCGGTGAGTCTTCTTGCGACATGCTCAAGTCCGCTGGCTGCACCTACTGCATCATCGGTCACTCCGAGCGTCGTGATTACTTCCACGAGACCGACGAGGATCAGAACAAGAAGGCCAAGGCCCTCGTTGCCGCCGGTCTTGTTCCTGTCTTCTGCTGCGGCGAGTCCCTTGAGGTCCGCGAGGCCGGCACCTATGTCGAGCACGTCGTGAACCAGGTCAAGGCTGGTCTCGAGGGTCTCGAGATCACTTGCCCCAAGCAGGTCGTCGTCGCCTACGAGCCCATCTGGGCCATCGGCACCGGCAAGACCGCTACCGCCGAGGACGCTCAGGAGGTCTGCGGCGCTATCCGTGAGACCCTCAAGGAGATGTTCGGTGAGGAGCTCGCCGACGGCATCCGCGTTCTCTATGGTGGCTCTGCCAAGCCCGGCAACATCGCCGAGCTCGTCGCCAAGCCCGACGTCGACGGCGCCCTCGTGGGCGGCGCTTCGCTCAAGGCTGCCGACTTCGCCTCTATGGTCGTCAAGGCAGGCGAGTAGGACATATGGCACAGCGTCATCTTCCTGCACTCCTGATCATCATGGACGGCTGCGGCCTGGCTCCGGCCGATGGCGAGAACGCCGTCGCCGCTGCCAAGACGCCCTTCCTCGATAGCCTGTACGAGAAGTACCCCCACACCACGCTCGGCGCTTCGGGCGAGGACGTGGGTCTTCCCGATGGCCAGATGGGCAACTCCGAGGTGGGTCACCTCAACATCGGTGCCGGCCGCATCGTGTTCCAGGAGCTTTCGCGCATCAACAATGCCATCAAGGACGGCTCCATCGCCAAGAACGAGGTCTTCGTCAAGGCTATGGACGACGTCAAGGCTGACGGCAAGACTCTCCACCTCATGGGCCTTATGAGCCCTGGCGGTGTTCATTCTCATATGAGCCACGTCGAGGCTCTGGTCAAGATGGCTGCCGAGCACGGTGTCAAGACCGTTCGCGTCCACGCCTTCATGGATGGTCGCGACGTTGACCCGCAGTCCGGTGCCGGTTACATGAGTGAGTTCTGCGCCTTCCTGGCTAAGATCTCCGAGGAGACCGGTTGCGACGCTCGCGTTGCCACCGTCTCGGGCCGTTATTGGGCCATGGACCGCGACAACCGTTGGGAGCGCATCCAGCGCGCCTACGATGTCATGGTCAACGCATCCGATGCCGATACCGACCCTGTTGCCGGTATCAAGGCCTACTACGAGAAGGATCCGCGCGGCGACGAGTTCGTCGAGCCCTTCGCTGCCCACAACGAGGGCATCCACGAGGGCGACGCGGCCATCTTCTTCAACTTCCGTCCCGACCGCGCTCGTCAGATGACTCGCGTGTTCACGGACAAGGAGTTCGACGGCTTTGAGCGCGAGCAGATCAAGCTTTCGCACTTTGTGACGATGACCGAGTACGACCCGACGTTTGACGTCGAGGTCGCCTTCCCCAAGACGTTCCCCGAGAACGTTCTGGCCGACGTTATCGCCGCCAATGGCCTGAAGCAGCTGCACACCGCCGAGACCGAGAAGTACGCCCACGTGACGTTCTTCCTCAACGGCGGCATCGAGGAGCCCAAGGAGGGCGAGGAGCGCGTGCTCGTCGCTTCTCCCAAGGTCGCTACCTACGACCTGCAACCTGAGATGAGCGCTCCCGAGGTTACCGAGAAGCTTGTCGCCGCCATCAACGAGGATCGCGCTGATTTCTACATCGTGAACTTCGCAAACTGCGACATGGTTGGTCACACCGGTGTCTTCGACGCTGCCGTTAAGGCCGTCGAGGCTGTTGACGATGCCCTGTCCAAGGTTGTCCCGGCGATTCTCGCTAAGGGCGGCTTTGCGCTGATTACCGCCGATCACGGCAACGCCGATCACATGTTTGACGTTGCTTCCGACGGTTCCAAGCATCCGTTCACGGCTCACACCACCAACCGCGTGCCGTTCATCATCGTTGATGAGAAGGCACAGCTCACCGGTATCGAGGACGGCCGTCTTTCCGATATCGCTCCGACCATGCTCACCATGGCTGGTATTGAGCCTTCCGCCGAGATGACGGGTCGCGTACTCGCCACCGAGGCCTAATAGAAAACAAATACCGTTTTCTAGTAAGGGGGTTGTCCACAACCGGACAACCCTCTTTTTTTGCGCTATTTCTACCTCGTCACCAAATGGCTGATGGGGGAGTGCTGGGGGTTGTGGTACAGTACTGGAGTTTGAATTGTTCTATTAAGGAGCTTATCTATGGGTCCGTTTCAGATTCTTCTGTTTGTCGTTTGGGCTGTCTCTGCCGTGGCGCTGACGATTCTCGTCCTGATGCACTCTGGTAAGGGCACCGGCGTTTCGGATATGATCGCTAGCTCGCTGTATAACTCCAGCTCTGCCACGGGCGTCATGGAGCAGAACCTCGATCGCCTGACGGTAATTATGGCCGTCGTTTTTGCCGTGTGTGTCGTCCTGTGCATGTTCTTCTTCCCGCAGGGTATCGTCGGCTACTAAGCACGAGCCACATAAATACTTGAAAAGGGTTCCGCAAGTGCGGGACCCTTTTTGTTTACATATTTGTAACAGAGCCAAAATATCCCCACATACTTCGCCCAACTAAAGAAATTCTCGACCGTTGACCGGAATTAGCCCCAAATCGTGCATAAAATGCGCTACTGTATTGAGAAACGTTGGTTCGTTGTGCATAACCAGCCATAGCAACGGGCGGCGTTTTGATGGTTCGGATCGGATTGTCTCGACATGTGTCCGACTGAACATTTCTTTGTCCTATCTCATAAGGAGGATGGCATGGCTGATTCTATGTTCCACCAGCCCGTTATGGGTCGTCGCGCCTTTGTCGGCGGTACCCTTGCTGCGAGCTCCATGGCTTTTCTTGCCGCATGCGGCAAGAAGGGCGGCGACGCTTCCGGTTCTGAGTCCGGTTCGAAGCTGAACTTCTACATCAACAACCCGGTCTGCATCGACCCCTACAATGTCCAGGAGGACCAGGGTACTCAGGTCGAGTACCAGCTCTTTGATGCTCTGACCTCTTACGACGCCGAGAAGGGCGAGATTGTTCCGCTGGCTTGCGAGTCCTTTGAGTCCAACGACGACGCCACCGAGTTTACCTTCAAGATCAAGAAGGCCAAGTTCCACAACGGTGACGACGTTACCTCCAAGTCCTTCAAGCTCGGTTGGGAGCGTCTGGTCAACACCAAGTCGGCCATCGCTACCGAGTACGGCCCTTCCGAGGTCTCCTATCACCTTTCCATGGTCGAGGGCTATGACGATCTGCTTGCCGGTAACGCCACCGAGCTCAGCGGTGTTACGTGCCCTGACGATGAGACCCTCGTCGTCAAGCTGTCTTCCGCTTACGCCGACTTCCCCTTCGTCGCCTCTCACCCGGCTCTGGCCCCGGTTCCCGAGTGCGCCGAGTCCGATGTCAAGAGCTTCTACCTTGCCCCGGTCGGTAACGGCCCGTTCATGATGGACGGCAAGTGGGAGGATGGCCAGGAGATCAACGTCAAGAAGTTCGACGATTACTATGGCGACAAGGCCAAGATCGATGGCATCCACTTCCAGGTCATCAAGGACATGGAGACCGCTTACAAGGAGTTCCAGGCGGGTAACCTCGATGTCTGCGACGTTCCCGTCGCTCAGATTGATGCCGCCAAGAAGGATCGCGGCGTGTCCAAGGACGGCTACACCATGGGAGACGGCGAGCGCATGCTGCTCGGCGCCGAGCCTTCCACGTACTATCTGACCTGCAACACCACGGCCGAGCCGTTCAACAACGCCGACCTGCGTAGGGGTATCTCCCTGGCCATCAACCGTGAGGCCATCTGCAAGACCATCTTCAAGGGTACCCGTACCCCTGCCGACGGCATTGTTCCTCCGGGCATCGATGGCTACAAGGAGGGCGCATGGGAGTTCTGCGCCTACGATGTCGACAAGGCTAACGAGTACCTCGACAAGGTTGCTCCCGCTGGCGCTAACGGCGATCGTGGCATTAGCGTGACCCTTTCCTACAACCAGGACGGCGGTCACAAGGAGATCATGGAGTCCATCATCGGCGACCTCGCCAAGGTTGGTGTTACCGCTGTCTCCGATACCCCCGAGTGGTCTGCCCTGCTCGAGCAGTATCAGAACTTTAACTATCAGTTCGGTCGTCTGGGTTGGATTGCCGACTACCCGATCATGGACAACTTCCTGTATCCGCTGTTCCACTCCGACTCCCTCGGTGGCGACAACCGCTCTGGTTACAGCAACCCCGAGTTCGACGCCAAGGTCGACGAGGCTCGTACTATTGTTGACGATGAGGAGCGCGTCGCCAAGATGCAGGAGGCCGACGCAATGGTCGCTGCCGACTGCCCGGTCATCCCGATTATGTTCTACACGCACACTGTCGCCGGCTCCGATCGCATCAAGCACCTCTATGTCGATCCGCAGAAGCACGCCGATCTGGGTACCGCTGAGCTCGCCTAAGAGTTTGCAGCTTCCGTGAGGGTCAAGTATTTACGTAGACCTCATGGGAAACATACAGTTCTCCCTAACCTGGGGTAAACTGGCTGATGGTAATTTTGGGATGCCGGTCTGGCGATCGGCATCCCATTTAGGTTAATCCCTAGATAGGGGAGTGGTATGGGTAAGTACATCGTTAAACGTGTGCTTCAGTTCATCCCGGTGTTTTTGGGCGTTACGCTGATTCTGTTCGCCCTTCAGAATATCGTGCCGGGAGATCCGATCAAGCTGATCGGTGGAGACAAGGCTCTGTCCCCCGAGGTGGAGCTTCAGCTTCGCGTCCGCTATCACCTGGTCCAGACGGACGAGGACGGCAACGCGATCCTTGACGAGAACGGCGACCCCGTTCAAACGTCGCTCGTGGACCGTTACTTGTATTACATGAACGGTCTGCTTCATGGCGATCTGGGCAATTCGTATCAGCGCAAGCTGCCGGTTACGGATATCTTTGCCCAGAAGTATCCGTATACGGTCAAACTTGCCGCGTGCGCCATCGTGCTCGAGGCAATCATGGGTATCGGTGCGGGTATCATTTCGGCGGTAAAGCGTTATTCCTTCTGGGATATTTTGGTAACGCTCACCACGTCGATCCTCGTTGCGGTCCCGGCCTTCTGGCTCGGTATGTTGCTGCAGCTGTTCTTTGGCGTCATCCTCAAGGACGCCACGGGCGGTGCAATCTCCATGCCGATCTCGGGTGCCGGCGGTTCCAGCTCTCAGTATCAGGATTGGATGCACTATGTGCTTCCGACCATTACGCTGGCTTCGGTTTCGACCGCTTATGCTGCGCGCATCATGCGCTCGCAGCTGCTTGACGTCATGAACCAGGATTACATCCGTACGGCAAAGGCCAAGGGTCTTTCCAATCGTGCGATCATCATTAAGCATGCGCTTAAGAATGCACTCATCCCCGTCGTTACCTATATTGGTGTCGACTTTGGCGGCATGCTTTCGGGCGCCATCCTGACCGAGACGGTCTTTAACTGGCCCGGTATCGGCTATGAGGTCTATCGCGCCATTAGCATGCGTGACTGGCCCATCGTTATGGGCGGCGTTACGCTCATCGTTGTCGTCGTCATGGTGATCAACCTGCTCGTCGACATTAGCTATGCATTCCTCGACCCGCGCATCCGCCTTGGCGGTCCGTCGGATAAGGCCTAAGGGAGGTACGTCTCATGCAGGAAACTGATTCTCAGTCTCAGGAGCAGGCTACCGCCACCAAGGTCGCATCTGCTCCCGCCAAGTCCCGCACGCTGTGGGGCGACGCTTTTAAGCGTCTTCGTAAGAACAAGCTCGCCGTTATCGGTGTCTGCTGGATCATCATCGTCGTTGTGGTTGCCCTGACCGCAGATCTGTGGGCTAAGCCCTGGCTCGGTTCGCCGACGGCTTCCGATTCGACCACCATGGCCGAGACATCGCTACTGGCTCCGTGTGCCGAGCACCCGTTTGGCACCGATGCCCTCGGTCGCGACATTCTCGTCCGCGTTATCTACGGTGCACGCGTTTCGCTTTCTGTCGGTATCATGGCCACCGCCATCTCCACATTGATCGGTCTGGTCATGGGCGCCCTGGCCGGTTTCTACGGCGGCATTTGGGATACGATCATCATGCGCTGTGCGGACATCTTCCTGGCGTTCCCGTACGTGCTGTTCGTTGTCGCCATGATCGCCGTTATCGGCCGTGGTCTTCAGAACGTCTTTATCGCCATCGGCATTCTTGGCTGGCCTTCGATTGCGCGCGTCTTCCGCTCTGCAATCTTGACGGTCAAGGAAAACGACTATGTTGATGCAGCGCGCGCGATGGGTGCATCTGATGCTCGTATCGTCGTGCGTCACATCTTCCCGAACTCCGTCGCCTCCATCGTGGTCTACGCGACCATGAACATTGGTGGCGCCATTCTGACCGAGTCCGCTCTGTCCTTCCTCGGCATGGGCGTTATTCCGCCTACGCCTTCGTGGGGCTCCATGATTCAGGACGGTCAGCAGTATCTTCTGACCGCTCCCTGGATGATGATCATGCCCGGTCTGGCAATTCTCTCGACGGTGCTCGCCTTCACCCTGCTGGGTGACGGTCTGCGCGACGCCCTCGACGTCAAGATGAAGGACGCATAAGGATGAAGAAGAACAAGAACTATGTGGACCTGAAGGACCAGCCGGTTCCTGAGGGCCAGCATCTGCTCGAGGTCGATGACCTTAAGATGTATTTCCACACCGAGGATGGCGTCGTTCGCGCTGTCGACGGCGTGTCCTACACGCTCGATCGCGGCGAGACCCTGGGCGTCGTCGGTGAGTCCGGCTCCGGTAAGTCCGTGACCGCCATGACCATCATGGGCCTCATCTCGATGCCTCCGGGAAAGATCGAGGGCGGTGACGTTCGCTATCGCGGCCGCTCCATCCTCGAAATGACCGAGGAAGAGATGCAGCACATTCGCGGCAACGATATCGCGATGATCTTCCAGGATCCTATGACCTCCTTGAACCCGGTCTATAAGATCGGCAAGCAGGTGGGCGAGGGTCTTCGTCTGCACCGTGGCTACTCCAAGCAGGAGGCGCTCAAGCGTGCCACCGAGCTTTTGGACCTCGTGGGTATCCCCGAGCCCGAGAAGCGCGTCAATGAGTATCCGCACCAGTTCTCTGGCGGTATGCGTCAGCGAGTCATGATTGCCATGGCCCTTGCCTGCGATCCCGATATTCTGATTGCCGACGAGCCCACGACTGCCCTGGACGTTACCATCCAGGCTCAGATTATCGAGCTCATGCAGGAGATGCAGGAGAAGAACGGCAACGCCATCATCATGATTACCCATGACCTGGGTGTTGTCGCCGATATGGCCGATAAGATCATGGTTATGTACGCCGGCCGCCCCGTTGAGTTCGGTACTGCTGAGGAAATCTTCTACGAGAGCCGCCACCCCTACACCTGGGGTCTTATCCGCTCCATCCCGGAGCAGGCAATCGAAGAGAAGAAGCCGCTGACGCCGATTCACGGCAACCCGCCTTCGCTCATGAACCTGCCTGAGGGCTGCGTCTTCTCTCCTCGTTGCCCCTACGCGACGGACAAGTGCCGCAAGCAGCGCCCTGAGCGCGTTGTCACCGAGTCCGGTCACTATTCTGCGTGCCACTATTCCGGTGACCCCGAGTTCCTCAAGAACGCTCCTGAGACGTCCCGTACGCGCAAGGATTCCAAGAAGGGAGGCGAGGCGTAAATGGCAGACAATAACGAGCGCACTCCACTGCTGAAGGTCGAGCACCTCTCCAAGGAGTTTCCCGCAGAGTCCGGCATGTTCGCCAAGCGTTTTTCCAAGCGCGTCGTCTCTGCTGTAAACGACATCTCTTTTGAGATTTATCCTGGCGAGACCTTTGGTCTGGTTGGCGAGTCTGGTTGCGGTAAATCCACCACGGGCCGCACTATCATGCGTCTGACCAAGCCGACCGCCGGCAAGGTGTTCTTCCAGGGCAAAGATGTTGCCGAGATGAGCAAGCATGAGATCAAGGACATGCGTCGCGAGATGCAGTTTATCTTCCAAGATCCTTATGCTTCGCTCAACCCTCGTATGACCATCGGTGAGATTGTCTCCGAGCCCATGACCATTCACGGCGTGGGCACCAAGGAGGAGCGCATTGAGCGCGTCCGCGAGCTTCTCGACGTTGTCGGACTGAACCCCGAGCACATCAACCGTTATCCTCATGAGTTCTCCGGCGGTCAGCGTCAGCGTGTCGGCATCGCCCGCGCGTTCGCTTTGAAGCCCAAGCTGATCATCTGCGACGAGCCAGTCTCCGCTCTGGATGTTTCCATTCAGGCCCAGGTTCTGAACCTGCTCAAGGAACTTCAGGACAAGTTCGGTACGGCTTATCTCTTCATTGCTCACGACCTTTCTGTCGTGCAGCATATCTCCGATCGTGTTGCCGTTATGTATCTGGGTAAGATGGTCGAGGTTTCGGACTGGAAGACGCTCTATAGCGAGCCTCACCATCCGTACACGCAGTCGCTGCTGTCTGCCGTGCCGGTTCCCGATCCGGATATCCAGAAGACCCGTAAGCGCATCATCCTCGCCGGCGATCCGCCGTCACCGTTGGATCCGCCGACCGGCTGCCGTTTCCACACGCGCTGCCCGATCGCGCAGGGTATCTGCTCTGAGAAGCTTCCCGAGTTTAAGGAAGTCGCACCGGGTCACTGCTGCGCGTGCCACTTCGCGGAGCCGTTCCCGATCAAGGAATCGCACATCGACCTGTAGTCGGTTGTTATCGTCCGGGCCCGCCCTGAAGTTACTTTTCAGAACGTCCTCGGACATGCAAGAAACCCCCGCTGCGCACTTCGTGCGGCGGGGGTTCGTGCTGCAAAATATCGCTCCC
>CABRZY010000001.1 GCA_902475475.1 uncultured Collinsella sp. | reverse complement strand
CGCTCCCTCTTCAACAGGAGTTCGCCGACTTTGCTACCTCGGTCGACAAATCGAAATTTGCCGTACAGCAGGCACTCGACGAATTGAATGCGACAACGAAGAAAATTTTGAACCAGGAGTTAGGACTCGGAGATGTTTAACGAGGACAACACCATCGAGCAAATGAGCGTCGAGGCGCTTGCCAGCCTTGGCTGGAGATACGTGGCTGCCGAAGACCTCCCGCGCCGCCATGCCGACGTCATGGTCGAGCCCATGGTCAAGGACGCCCTCATCAGGCTTAACCCGGAGATCGCAGAAGACCCCGATCGCGCCGACGAGATCATCTACCGACTCAGGGCCCTCATTCAGTCCACAAGTCCGCAGAACCTGGTCTCCACCAACGAGCGGTTCAAAAAGCTCGTCATCGAGGAGAACTCATTCCCCTACGGCAAAGACGGCCGCATGGTCCCCATCCGCTTCTTTGGCACGGCGGCGGACGGCGATCTTGACAAAAACGAGTACATCGTCACCAACCAGTGGGTCTACCCCCAGGAGCAGGGCGGCAAGCGCCTCGACCTCGTCCTTCTTGTCAATGGATTTCCGCTCGTCATCGGCGAGTTCAAGACGCCGGTGCGCGATTCGATAACCTGGCTCGACGGCGCTGGCGACATCGCTAAATATGAGAAGAGCATCCCGCAGATGTTCGTCTGTAGCGCCATCAACTTCGCCAGCGAAGGAAAATGCTATCGCTACGGGTCGGTGAACATGCCTCCCGAGATGTGGGGACCCTGGCATGAGGGCGACAAGAAGAGCGAGGGCACACTTGCCGACGTTAAGAGAAGCATGGCGTCCATGCTAACCCCCACGAACGTCATGGACATCTTCCAGTTCTTCACGCTCTTCGCCACCGACAAGAAGCATCGACGCATCAAGCTGATCTGTCGCTACCAACAGTTCGAGGGCGCGAATCTCATCGTGGACCGCGTCCGCGCAGGATACCCGAAGCGTGGCCTCATTTGGCATTTCCAGGGCTCAGGAAAGTCACTGCTCATGGTATTCGCCGCCCAGAAGCTGCGCATGGTCCCTGAACTCAAGAACCCGACCGTCGTCATCGTGGATGACCGAATCGACCTTGAGACCCAGATCACGGGGACCTTCAACGCATCCGATATCCCCAACCTCGCAAGCGCCGGCAGCAAGGAGGAGCTTGAGTCCTTCTTCAAGCAGGACATGAGAAAGATCCTCATCACCACCATCTTCAAATTCGGCGAGGTTGCGGGGACGCTCAACGAGCGCGAGAACATCATCCTCATGGTCGACGAGGCGCACCGCACCCAAGAGGGCGACCTCGGCGAGAAGATGCGCCTCGCCTTGCCAAACGCCTTCTTCTTCGGCTTGACCGGCACGCCCATCAACCGAACAGACAAGAACACGTTCCACACCTTCGGTGCCAAAGAGGACAAGTCCGGCTACATGAGCCGCTATTCCTTCGCCGACTCCATCCGCGACCACGCCACATTGCCACTCCATTTTGAAACCGTTCCCGTCGAGCTCCACGTCAACCAAGAGGTCGTGAACGCCGCCTTTGACGAAATGACCCGAGACCTCAGCAAAGAGGACAAGGCGGAACTCACCAGGCGCGTCAAGATCGAGTCCGTCATGAAGGCCCCCGACCGCATTCACAAGGTGTGTGAACACATTGCCAAACACTTCAAATCGAAGGTTGAGCCCGACGGCTTCAAGGCGCAAGTAGTCTGCTACGACCGAGAGTGCTGCTTGCTGTATAAAGAGGAGCTCGACAAGCTCTTGGACGCTGATGCAGTCACCATCGTCATGGACACGAACAACGACAAGGAGGACCGGTACAAGGCATATCGTCGCGATCGCGATGCCGAGGAAAAGCTCCTTGACCGTTTCCGCGACCCGGACGATCCGCTCAAGATTCTCATCGTCACTGCGAAGCTGCTCACGGGGTTCGATGCACCCATCCTGCAAGCTCAGTACCTTGACAAGCCCTTACGCGACCACACGCTATTGCAGGCAATCTGTCGAACCAACCGCGTCTACAACGACAAGAAGACATTCGGTCTCATTGTCGACTATATCGGCCTCTTCGACAACGTCGCCAAGTCCCTGCACTTCGACGAGGCCGAGGTGCAGAAGGTTATAACCAACATCGACGAGGTAAAGGCCGAACTGCCCAGACTCATGCATTACTGCCTCGAGTACTTCTCAACGGTCAAAGATCGCCGCAGTGCAGATTGGGAATCCCTTCTCGAAGCCCAGCAATGCCTGCCAACGACAAAGGTGAAAGACCAGTTCGGGGCCGACTTCTCGGTCTTGAACAGAGCGTGGGAAGCGCTTTCGCCCGACCCATGTCTCAATCCCTACAAGCCCGATTTCATCTGGCTCTCGCAGGTCTACGATTCCGTGAGACCGGTAGACAATCGCGGGAAGCTCATCTGGGCAGCGCTCGGGCCCAAGACAATCGAGCTCGTGCACGAGAACATCACCGTCGAGAGAGTCCGAGACGATGACGACATCCTTGAACTCGACGAGGACATGATCGAGCACTTCATCAACGACAAGAGCAATACCGAGAAAATCACGCGTAAGCTGGAGATAGATCTCGTCGCCCGAATCCGCAGACACGATAAGAATGGCAAGTTCCAGAAGCTCGGCGAGCGCCTGGAGGACCTGAGGGAACGTCACGAGCAAGGTCTCATCAACAGCGTCGAGTTCCTCAAGATGCTCATCGACCTCGCCAAAGAAGCACGAGCCGCCGAAAAGGAAGTCGTGCCCGAGGAAGAGGAGGACAAGGGAAAGGCTGCTCTTACTGAGCTCTTTAACGGCATCAAGAACGGCGACACGCCTATCATCGTCGAGAACATCGTCAATGACATTGACGAGATCGTTAAGATAACTCGCTTCGACGGCTGGCAAGCTACCACGGCTGGCGTGAAAGAGGTTAAAAAACAGCTCCGTGCCATTCTATGGATGCGCTACAAGCTCAAAGACCAGGCTCTTTTTGATAAGGCGTATTCGTATATCGAACTCTACTATTAGGCAAGAGAAGACAGGTCTCTAGGAACGTTCCGCATCAACCATTTCATCGGATGCGGAGCGTCCCAATTTGAACGAGCAACGTCTTGCGACGGGCGAACACTGCAATCCCAATGGCCCGATAACCCTTTCATAATCTGGTGGTTAAGTCTTCACTAGAAGCCATCCGCACTTTGTAGTTAATTGATTCCTTCTTCGCAGGCGAAAACGACAATGATGTCCGCCCCCCTACCTTCCCTCCGCCTTCAGCTTCAGCAGCAGGTCGTTCAGCTCGGGGCACTTACTGGAAAGGCGCGTCTGGGGTCGCTCGCCCATCCCCCCCACCGTTGGCGGACTTCCTGGGCGCACAGGCTCACGCGGTAGTCCCCGTCCATCACCCGCCCGAGCAACTTGGAGGTCACGCGTGCATCGGCTAGGGCGCTGTGGGCGTGACCCGTCGAATCGTCGAACTCGATGCCAAGCCACGTCGCCGCGTCACTCAAAGAGACGCACCCGTGGCTGCCCACGTCCATGATCGAAGTATAAAACGCCTGCAGGTCGGCCCAGTCCGTAGGAAATGCGGAAAGGTCGATGTGCTTTGCCTGGCACTCGGTCAAAAGCTGTCGCCGGTCCGTCCCACTCCAGCAAACCACCCGGGCGGAGTAGCGACCGATCCAATCGCTGAGCCTTTTGATCACCATGTAGAGCGGATCGGCCATCGCGGTGTCCACGGCCGATATCCCTGTGAACTCGCGGACGGGGAACGCAACGCCTTCGGTAAATTCTGTCTGCACAAACTGCGAGAACTCGCCCATAACGTTGCCGTGGTAATCGAGCTTGACGGCGCCGACCTCGATAATCTCGTTGCGCAGTCCACGGCGCTGGCGCTGCTTTGGCACCGGCGCAAACTCAAAGTCCAGTACAATCTGGCGCGCAAAGTTCGTCGTATCGATGGCCGAAATATCCGGCGTCTTTTTGTCTGGCACGGTCAGGGCCTTTCTCCGTCAACTGCCGCTTGCTACATAGGCGGCTACATTGCCGTAAGGATAGGCGCCCGTGCGGACATGAAAGCGGGGCGCAATACCATGCGCTGGTCGCACGCCATGCAGACGGCCCCAAGAGAATCGCCCGCTCTATTCAAATGCATGAAAAAGATTTGGGCCCGGTGACTTGAATCAGCGGTCATCCCGGGCCCATCAGAGCTCGTAGAGCTCTTGGTTGCTTTGGTCTCGCTCTTCACGGCGCTTATCGAACTTTCCGAGGCACTCAAGCAGCATTCGAAGCATAACAAGTCGCTGCCATTAAGGCACTGACCTCTTGACCAAGCAACGGCGCTGCCCAGCTCTTCACCACTTGGGCTGCCGTCAACTTTATTCTATCCGCGAGCATCTGGTTTACCAAATGGATTTTCGGTAAAGGAAGCACGGCACGCCCGCAAAACCACTACGCCCCAAGTGCCGCCATGGGAATCACCGCCACGCCGTCGTCGCGTGTGTAGGCAATACTCCCCTTTCCAACCACGACCGCCAAAAACGCCGGCGCGGCATTCTGGGCGGCAGGATTGGAGAGCACTTTCCTCTCCAGCGCCTTGAGATTTCTCGCTCCATCGTCTGCTTTCGCATCACTCAGCTTGACCTCGATGGCTCCCCAGCGCCCGTCGTGCTCAACGATCAGATCGACCTCAAGGCCCTTCTCATCTCGGAAATAATAGACACTGTTGTCGACACCGCCGTAGGTGGAAAGGAACACGCGCACGTCGCGCAGGACGAGATTCTCAAAGAGCATCCCCAGCGTTTGCATATCGCCAAGCAGCCGCTCAGGGGTAGCCCCCAGCAACGCCGCCGCAAGTGACGGGTCACAGAAGTAGCGCTTGGGGCGCACGCGAACGCGGGCCTTCGAGCGCATGGGCGGCTCCCATCCGCAGAGGTCCTCGGTCAGCTTGAGCCTGTTGAAGAGGTCCAAGTACGCAGCGATGGTCCTCTCGTCGGGGCCCGCCTCACCGTACGAGGCATCCTTTACGAGCGTCTTGTACGTGACAGCCTGGCTCTCGTTCATGGCAAGAGCTCGCAAAAGGCCGTGTGCAAGCTCGGACGACATGCCCTCGTCCAGCACGTTGACGTCGAGCACCGAGTGCACGTACTGGCTTGCCGTCTCTCGCGCAAGATCTTCCGAAAGCCCAAGATTTGCAGGCCAACCGCCCCTGCAGCACCAGCGGGCGACGTCATCCACCGTGCTCTCGCGACGCTGAGGGGCAAAATCCTCGCCCTTAAAGAGGCTTGCCAGTGACACGAGCGGCTCGCCGTCGCCCGACTCACACAGGGCCATGGGGCGCATTGACAGACGGGCGATCCTACCCGTGCCGGAATGACGAACATGGCTGCGCTCCTCGCTTTTGAGCGCGGTCGAGCCCGTGAGCAAAAGTGTCCCCCGTTCGTTGCCGCTCGCGTCCACGAAACGCCGGGCGGCATCCCAAACCTCGGGCACCTCCTGCCATTCATCGACCAGGTGTGGCGCATCGCCGATGAGCGCCAGGCTTGGGTCGACCTCTGCCGCCGCACGCTGCGCAGGCTCATCGAGCCTGGAGACGCTCGCCGAGCGAGAGAGCGCCGTCCAGGTCTTGCCGCACCATTTGGGGCCGTTGATCTCCACACAGCCAAACGCCCGCATAAGGGTGTCGAGGCGCTCCTCTATGAGCCGGGGCCTATATCCCTTTTGGGTCAATCTCTTTGGTGCATCCATAGACGGCCGTCCCTCTCTATCATGCGATATGCGAAATTACGCCATTCTCAATGCTGATTTTACGCTACTTTCAATGTAGTTTTTACGCCATGACAGATGTAGTTTTTACGCCATTTTCATTGAAGGTTTTACGCTTGGCATCCTTAGCGCGACCCATTCCGAGCATCAAATCAGAGCGCGCTTGGTTATCTCCGCTCGCACATCTCGGCAAACGAAATCAGCTTGGTATCTCCCCTGCTCGCCGCAGCATCCTGACATCCTTGCGTAAAGCCTCGCTTCGAGAAGATCGCATAGCTTTTTTGCTGCCGTCTAAAGAGCTCGCTTCGGTGCACGAGCTTTTGCAGCACATCCTCGCCAACCGGTTCATTGCGCCATTTGCACTCCGCAAACAGCGCAGCGCCCTCGCCATCGTCAACAATCAAGTCGATTTCTTCCTGCGTATGTGTGCGATTGTCCGTCCCCCACCAGCGCCCGACGCTCGCCGGAACCACATCGAGCTGGCCCGCGCGCGCGAGTTCGTACACGTATTGCCTGCATATAAGCTCAAAGACCGTACCCATGTAATCCGATACGTGCGGCTCAATGCGCTTATACGCCATCTCGGCCATATCGTTTTGAATCAGCCCAATGTTCTGCGGCACAAACTTGTACCAGAACCTAAACATCTGGTCGCTCAGCAGATACACGGCTCGCTTATTGCTCGTCTCGTTTAGGGGCAGCTCGCGCTCGACAATCCCAAGCGACGCCAGCTTATCCACATAGCTCTTTACGTTGCTCGCAGGGATTCCCGTAGAGCTCGCAATCTCCGAGATCCTCGAGCGCCCCCGAGCAATTGCTTGCACGATCGCATCATATTGCTCGGGATTGCGGCACTCTTGCAACAGCAGGTTACTCGGCTCCTCAAAGAGATAGCCCGTAGGAGTAAGAAATAGACGTTTGATATTGTCCTTGAGCGGTGCGGCAGGATCGACTTTCTCGATATATGCAGGAATGCCACCCGTCATGCCATAGCAAACTGCAGCGTCTTCGCGACCCATGCTCTGCCACAACCCGAGGGTCGTCGTAAAATCGAGCGGCATGATCTTAAACTGGGCCGTACGCCTACCGTATAGTGGGCTCTCGTAGCCCAACACCTGTTCCTCCATAAACGAAAGAGACGAGCCGCATAGGATCAGCATGAGCCTGGTCTCTTTGTACAGGTGATCGATCTTGTCTTGCAGCAACGAGCTGATTTCGGGATTCGATTGGGCGAGATAGGGATACTCGTCAATCACGACAATCAAACGTTCCGTGCGAGCCATGGTAGCTAATGCATCGAACGCCTCGTCAAAGCTACGAAACGACACGCCTACAGCACCAACCGAACCCGCAAGTATCGCCTGGCTAAAGCCGTGCAGGTTTGCCTCTGCATTGGTACGACGAGCTTGAAAGTAAATAGCCTTCTTGCCTTGGATGAACTCTGTGATAAGGCGCGTTTTACCCACGCGACGGCGGCCGTAAATCACAGGCATCTCAAAGGAGCCCGTGCCATACAGTCGATTGAGCTCGGACATTTCCACTGTTCTTCCGATAAACATAGGGCCATCCTTCCTTTACGTTATAGCTGGCTATATTATACCTTCCTATAATATGGCCAGCTATAACGTAATTCGACAAGCGGCGCACGCAAAAGGGGCGGTACATCACCGCACGTGGACCGTTCCGGAAAATGCACCCCGTTCTGGAGCCAAAAACTGGGCCGTAGTTTCCGCTTGAAGGCTGTCCGGAAAGCGCGTCCCATTCCGAGTGGCAATTCCGGGTCACAGTTTCCGCAGATACAAGGCGACAGTCCGCCACCCTTATCACATGCCTTCAAATATGCGATCCAGAAACACAAAACAGCAGATAGAATGCTCTTTTTCAAAAAGTACACGTCCCGAAACTTACCAAGACTTCATATCCAGCTACCGTTCACGGTCGCCGATTACCGCCCACCGATTCAAACAAGAAATATGTCGCCAAAAGCAGGTCATCTACCTGCATGGTTAGATTTTGGTCAGCTTTTGGTCAGCTGAGCGGCAAGTTCCAGCTGATACGTTTTTGCTACCCAAAAGGAGGCGGTAGCTCATGACCCATTGTAATGACCAGCTCATCGACCAACTGCTCACTCAAGCCGAACAAGAGGGGCGCTGTCTGATTCCCCCGAGCACGGCGATCCGAAAAGCGCTCCTTCGGCGCACCGGCGGCACGGTCGTCTCCCCCATGCCGGGTTTGTTCGCGCGCAAAATGCGCTGGGATGAGCTCAACCGGGCGCAGCGTCATTGCGAGATTATTCGCGCCCTTGCGATCATCCACCCCGATTGGACCTTCTGCTCGTTTTCGGCAGCTTGCCTGCTGGGGCTCGAGGTCTCGTGGCGACACCTGAACGTTGTGCATGTTTGCAGCTCGACAAAGCCGTCGGCTCGTCCGGGCGCACATATTCAGCGACACCAGATTGAGCCGGCCGGAGCAATACGCAGAGCCGGCATATCGGTAACGCCGCCCATCCAAACGGCCACAGATTGCCTGCTGCAAACTGGTTTTGCCGACGGCATGCCCATTGCCGATTCGGCGATCTCAAAGCTCGGTCTTACGCGAGAGCAGTTGATGGAGGCCGTTGAGCAACGAGCGACTGCCCGCAATGGTCGCGCGATTCGCACCGCCCTCACAACGCTTCGATATGCCGACGCCCGCGCCGAGAGCGGCGGGGAATCGGTCGCCCGAGCCGTCATGATCGAGACGGGCTTTGCACCCGACTGGCTTCAATACGAGCTGACGGACCCCTTCGATTCGGCCAAGCCCATACGAACGGACTTTGCCTGGGAGCGCCAGGCGCGGGAACTCACGCTGGGCGAGCTCGACGGGCTCATCAAATATACCGACCAGACCATGCTGGCCGGACGCACCACCGCCGAGGCGCTCGTTGCCGAACGACAGCGCGAGGCGCACCTATCGCTCTACGGTCACCCTCTGCTGCGCTTTACCATCAACGAGGTCCGCTCGGCAGGAATGCTCGCAAAAAAGCTGCAGACGGCAGGCATCCAGCAGACCGCGCTGCCGACATGGCTCAACGAGGTGGACCTGTAGGAGCTGCTAGGCCACGCATCGCCAGATCGCATTCCCCTATCTGGGCCGCGTTTTCCCAACGACCACGCCAACGGAAAGCGCGTCCTAGCCTGGACGCTCAAAACGGGATGCACTTTCCGTATGGCGGGCCTAGCGGAAAGCGTGTCCCGGAATCCAGCCTCGGAACGGGACAGGCTTTCCGGTTGAGTCCTTCAGCGGAAACCGCATCCCGGAATAAACGCTCAAACTGGGATGCGCTTTCCAAACGACCGGCCAGCGGAAAACGCATCCCATTCTGAGGCATGATTCCGGGACACAGCTTCCGGTTGAGGGCCGATCAGGAAAGCGCATCCCACTCCGGGACTGGATTCCGGGACGTAGTTTCCGCCGAGGGCCCAAAAAGGAAAGCACATCCCGTTCTGAGTGCCAATTCTGGGATGTAATTTCCGCCGAGGGCTCCAAAGGGAAAGCGCATCCCATTCTGAGCGCCAAATCCGGGACGCAGCTTCCGCATGCGAAGGCACTCCAAACAAAGGGCCCCGGCTCGCGATGGAGTCGGGGCCAAAGGCGCAGCACATGTAGTTGATGTTGAGCGCGAACAGCTCGTCAGCAATGACCGTCCGCGCCCTACCCTACCCGCGGTTGCGGGCGCGGCTGTAGGGCGTATCCACCATGGGCAGATCGGGACGCAGCTTGCCGTCAAACGCGCGGTAAGCGTTCTGTACGGCGGGCGCCGTGGGGATCGTTGCGATCTCGCCGATGCCCTTGCCGCCATATGCCACAGGCAGCAGCTCGTCCTTCTCCACGTAAATGGCGTGGATATCCGGAATCTCGGGCGCACGGAACAGCCCGAGCGTACCGTACCTTGCCTGGGGCACGCAGTCCTTGAGCGGCCAGTCCTCGGTAAGCGCATAGCCCATACCCATGAGCACGCCGCCTTCGATCTGACCCTGGATGGAGATGGGGTTGACCACCTTGCCGGAATCGTGCACGGCATAGACCTCGCTCACGCGACCGTCATCATCCAGAATGACCACATGCGTGGCAAAACCGTAGCAGATGTGGCTCTTGGGGTTGGGAACATCCGCGCCCAGTTTGTCGGTCGGCTCCAGGTACACGTAGCCAAACTCGCATCCCTCGAGCGCCTTAATGGCGGTCGCGGGATCCTGAGGATGCATACCCTGGCCGGCGACGAGCTCCTGCGTGCGCAGCTGGTAGGCGCGACCGTCATCGTACTCGATCTTGACGCCGTCGCCATGCGCGCTCACGGGAGCATCGGGCGCGGGCTTGCCGGCCTCGATGCCAACCATGGCATCGCGCAGCAGGAAGGCGGCGCCGCGCACGGCCTCGCCGGTCACGACCGTCTGACGCGAACCAGACGTGGTGCCGGAGTCGGGAGCATTCTCGGTGGAGCACTCGCCGTTGGCGATGCAGCGAAGCGGCAGACCGCAGGCCTCGGCAACGTCCTGCAAAAAGACCGTGTTGCAGCCCTGGCCGATGTCGGACGTAGCGGCATAGACCACGGCGCGGCCATCCTCGACGCGAATCTTGCAGCGACCGGCATCGGGCAGGCCCACGCCCACACCAGCGTTCTTCATGGCGCAAGCGATACCGGCGTGTCCGGGATGCGCGTAGTAGGCATCCTTGACCTCGAGCAGCGTCTCCTTAAGCGCCGTGGAGCAGTCGGCAATCTGGCCGTTGGGCAGAACCTCACCCGGCTCGATGGCGTTTCTGTAACGAATCTCCCACGGATCCAGGCCGACCTTCTCTGCCAGCAGGTCAATCAAGCTCTCGAGCGCAAACTCGGACTGGCAGACGCCAAAGCCACGGTACGCACCGGCGGGCGGATTGTTGGTGTAGTAGCCAAAACCGCGAATGTCGGTGTTCTGGTACTTGTAGGGGCCGACGGCATGCGTACAGGCGCGCTCGAGCACCGGGCCGCACAGCGACGCGTAGGCGCCGGTGTCAAAGTTGATCTCGCAGTCTAGGCCGGTAAAGTTGCCCTCGGCGTCGCAGCCCAGCGTAAAGGTGCCGTCCATGGCATGGCGCTTGGGATGGAACGCGAGCGACTCGGCACGCGTGAGCTTACACTTCACAGGACGTTGGAACTTATAGGCGGCGAGCGCGGCCAGGTGCTGGATGGACACGTCCTCCTTGCCGCCAAAGCCGCCACCCACGAGCATGGTCTCTACAACCACGCGCTCGGGTTCGCTATCCCAGCCAAACATGTGGGCACACTCTTTGCGCGTATCATAGGCACCCTGGTCGGTCGACTGCACCTTGACGCCGTTCTTGTACGGGAAGGCAACGGCACACTCGGGCTCCAAGAAGGCATGCTCGGTAAAGGGCGTGGTAAAGCGCTGCGTCACGGTGAACGCGCTTTCGGCCAGCGCCTTGGCGGCGTCGCCGCGCGTCACGTGGCGGCTCTGGCACACGTTGTCCTTGAGCTCCACCGTGTTGCCAAAGGCAAAGAAGCTGTCATGCAGGCGCGGAGCGTCGGCGGCCCTGGCCTCGACAATGTTGCGCACGGGCTCCAGCGGCTCGTAGTCAATCTTTACGAGCTTCTTGGCCTTCTCGAGCGTCGCCTCGTCCTCGGCGACCACCAGCACGATGGCATCGCCCACGCAGCGGGTGATATCGCCCTGAGCGATCATGACGTCCCAGTCCTGGATAAGGTGGCCGACCTGGTTGACCGGCACGTCCTCGGCGCGCAGGATGCCCACCACACCGGGCAGGGCCTCGGCCTTGGAGGTGTCGATGGAGAGCACGCGGGCGCGCGGATACTTGGAGCGCACGGCGCTGGCATAGGTCAGGCCCGGCTGATCGAGCTCGTCGATATCGTCGGGATACTTGCCCTCGCCGAGCACCTTCTTGCGCACGTCAATACGGAAGGCGCGCTTGCCCACGCCGTAGTCATCGCCGCGCTCCAGGTCCTCGTCGATCTGCTTTTCGCCGCGGAGCACCGCAGCGGCCAGCGAGATGCCCTCGATAATCTTTTTGTAGCCGGTGCAGCGACAGACGTTACCGCGAATGGCGTACTTGATCTGCTCCTCGGTGGGCTCGGGGTCCTCGGCGATGAGCGCCGCACCCGCCATGACCATGCCGGGAATGCAAAAACCGCACTGCACGGCGCCCACGGCGCCAAAGGCGTACACAAAGGCCTCGCGCACGTCCTCGGGCAGGCCCTCGACGGTCACGATGTTGCGGCCGGCGGCAAGAGCGGTGGTCAGCACGCACGCCTTGACGGCCGCACCGTCCACATGGATGGTGCAGGTGCCGCAGGCGCCCTCGGAGCAGCCGTCCTTGGCGGAGTGAATGTGCAGGTCGTCGCGCAGATAGCGCAGCAGTGGTTTATTCTCCGTCGTCGTGTGCTCGACACCGTTAACGGTAAAAGTGAATTCCTGTGCCATGGTGATTCCCTTCTACACGCCGGCGGCGATGCCGGTGCGGTCGTGGATGGCGCCATGCGGGCAGACGACGGCGCACATGCCGCACGACAGGCAGTCCACGCCGTCGATATGGGCGCAGTTGTCCTCGATGCGGATAGCGCCGGCAGGGCACTTTTTGGCGCACATACCGCAACCGATGCAGCTCGTGTCGCAGATCTTGCGCGCAATGGCGCCCTTATCGGTGTTGTTGCAGCGCACCAGAATGTTCTGGTAGCCGGGAACGAAGGCAATCACGCGCTGCGGGCACGCCATGCCGCACAGGCCGCAGCCCGCGCACTTGGAGCGATCCACGCGGGCGATGCCATCGACCAGCGCAATGGCGCCGTGGGGGCAGGCCGTGACGCAGGCGCCACAGCCAATGCAGCCTTCGCTGCAGCGGGCGTCGCCGCCTGCGGAGGCGCAACCGCTTCCGCAGGCAACGTAGGCCACGTTATGTTGAATGGATTTGGCCATAAGAGACTCGCCTATTTCTTAAGAAGGTACGAATAGTTGTCGCGCACAGCCCTGATGGTCAGGCGGACGGCCTCGGGAAGACCGGTGTTGACGGCATCGACCGAGACGGTGCGGACCGTGCCGGCGACGCGAACCTTAAAGTGGTCCTCGTCCACGGCCAGGAAGCCCTCGTTCTCGGAGTTCTCCATGTCCTGCTCGCTCCAGAACAGGGTGAGCTTGTCCTTGTAGGGACGACCCTCCTGGTAGGGGCAGAACACGGCGCAGTTGCCGCACTCGTTGCACATGCCATCGACGTGGACGACCTGATGCTTGGCCAGGCCCGGCACCTTAATGGCAACGTTGGCGCGGTTGGGGCACACGTCGCAGCAGACCTCGCACACCGAGCCGCAGCCCAGGCAGCGGGTCTTGGTGCAGTTGCGCTTGTCGCGGCACAGCGACCCCTTGCGCTCGTAGCAGGTGTCTTCGCGGCCGGCCTGCTCGTTGCAGTCGGCGTACTTGTTAAAGTCCACACCGGCGATGGCACGGGCGACCTCGGCGGCATCGGCGATAGCCTCGACCACGGTGGCCGGACCGCGACGGCAGTCACCTGCAGCCCAGACGCCCTCGACGCCGGTGGAGGTGGCGGCGAGGCGGCCGCGACGGTCGTGCTCAACACCCGCGGCGTCGTACAGGCTGGCATCGATGCCCTCGCCCACGGCGCAGATCACCGTGGTGGCGGGAAGCTCGACGGTCTCGCCCGTGGCGACGGGGCTACGACGGCCGCTTGCATCCGGCTCGCCAAGCTCCATAACGTCGCAGGTCAGCACAGCGCCGTTGAGTGCCTTGGGCCCCAGCAGCTCGCAGAACTCAACGCCGTCGGCAAGAGCAAGATCGAGCTCTTCCTCGTCGGCGGGCATCTGCTTCTTGGTGCGGCGATACACCAGGCGCACGTTCTTCACGCCGGCAAGGCGCTTGGCCACGCGGGCCGCGTCCATGGCGGTGTTGCCGGCGCCAATGACCACGACGTCCTCACCCAGCTCGAGCTTCTCGCCCTTCTTGGCGGCCTCGAGGAACTCCAGCACGTCGAGCTCGGCGCCCTCGTCTAAGCCCGCAGAGCCGGGCATCCAGGCGCCGGTGGCCACGACCACGTCGGTAAAGCCCTGGGCCTTGAGCTCGTCGATGGACTCCACGCGGGCGTTGAGCTGAACCTTGGCGCCAAAGGCCAGGCAGAGCTCGGCATCGTGGGAGATATCGTCGCTCGCGATGCGGAACTCGGGGATCACGTGGCGGACCACGCCGCCGAGAGAGTCGCGGGCCTCGAAGATGGTGACGGGCACACCGGCACGCGTCAGGAAGAACGCCGTCGCCAGGCCGGCCGGGCCGCCGCCGATAACGGCAACGTTGCGCTCGCCGTCGTTGGCGATGGCCTGGGCGCGCAGCTTGGGCAGCACGGCGGTCATGGCCTCGCGGGCGGCCTTGAGCTTGCTGGCGCGAATCTGGGCGCCCTCGGGCTCGTAGAACGCACGCTCGCAGGCACGGCCGCAGGGATGCGGGCAGATGGTGCCGGTAATGAACGGCAGAGCGTTGCGCTCGATGATGATGTTGAGCGCGTCCTCGTAGCGGCCCTCGTCAACAGCCGCCAGATAGGCGGGAATATCCTGCTGGATGGGGCAGCTCGTGCGGCACGGCGTGGTAAAGCAATCGGAAAGCGGGCTCTTGCCGGCGACCTTGCGGTCGGGCAACGGACGCAGCGGCTTCTTGTAGAGCGGGTTGGTGAGTGAGTCGGTCTGGATCGCAGTCACAGCCTCGAGCGAGACGCCCGCGAACGGCTTGCCATCCAGGTCGGTAAACTCGCCGGCCATCTGGCTAAAGCGCTCGTAGCCACCAGGCTTGAGCACGTCGGTCGCCAGGGTGACGGGCCAAATGCCGGCATCGTACAGGGCGCGGATGTTGTAGACCGTGGCACCGCCGGAGTAGCTTATGCGCAGTTTGCCATCAAACTGCTCGGTAATGCGGCGGGCAGCCTCGATGGTCAGCGAGAACAGCGAACGGCCGGACATGTACATCTCGGTGGAGGGCAGCTCGTTCCTCGTCACGTCGACGGGGAACGTGTTGGTCAGCTTGACGCCAAACTCCAGGCCGCGCTCGGCGCACAGGGCAATCAGGCGCTCGAACATAGGCACGGCATCGGCCCATTGCAGGTCCTCGCGGAAGTGCGTGTCATCGAAGACGATGTAGTCAAAGCCCAGCTCGTTGAGGCGCTGGCGGGCAAACTCATAGCCCAGCAGCGTGGGGTTGCACTTGATGTAGGTGTTGAGACCCTTCTCGGTAATCAGATAGGTCGCGATGCGCTCGATCTCCGCCGGCGGGCAGCCATGCAGGGTGGACTCGGTGATGGAGTTGGAAACGCGTGCCGGGATGGACTCGACAAACGCGGCGTCGACATGCTCAAACTTGTCCAGGTTGGCGAGCGCCCAGGCACGGCACTCGTTCCAGACGTCAGAGCCGCTGGCGTCCTTCATGCCCTCGATGTAGGCGTCGACCTTGGGGCTCTTGATGCCCTCGAGGTCATAGCCCACCGACATGTTAAAGACAAAGCCGTCCGGGCTGCCCAGGCCATACTCACGGGCAATCAGGTGGCAGGCGAACCATGCCTTCACGTACTCGGCAAAAGCCTGCGGAACCTCGAGCTCGGTCGACCACTCGCAGTTGTAGCACTCGTCCTGCGCCACGATGCAGGGCTTGTTCACACACTTGGAGAGCTCCTCGCCGTCCATAACCTGAACGGTCTTGAGCTCAAAGAAGCGGGAACCGGCCACGTAGGATGCCACGATGTTTTGGGCAAGCTGCGTATTGGGGCCGGCGGCCGGGCCAAACGGGGTCTCGATGCGCTCGTCAAAAATGGGAAGCGCGCCCTCCTGGTTGGTCGTAACCATCTTGCGCACGCCAAAGACGGCGCCCTGGGTCTTGTGCTCCTCGATGATCCAGTTCATCAGCTGCGAAAACGGGATCGGCCTCATGATGTCGCTCATAATGAGCTCCTCTCTGTAACGCCCGGCGAGACCGCGCGGCGGGCGCAAATACGGTGTAGCGCTAGCACAGCGCCGGCGACCCCGCGGAGGTCGCCTATACGCGCGTCGGATGCGGCGAAACATCCGACGCGCGCAAATCTACTTGTGAATTAGTAGGTGCGATCGTTGAGCGTGCTCCAGAGCTTCTTGGACTCGGCCATGGTCCACGCGTTGATCTTGTCCTCATCAATGCCAACGAACTCGCGATCCTTGTACAGGACGCGGCCGTTGATGATGGTGGTGCGGCAGTTTTTGCCCATCATGCCAAAGAGCATGTGGCCGTCGATATTCTCCTCGCTCAGCGGCGTAAAGGGCTTGTAGTCCATAACGATAACGTCGGCGGCAGCGCCGGCCTCGAGCACACCGAGCTTGCGATCGAAGTACTTGCTCGCCATCTTGGCGTTGTTCTCGAACAGCATGGTCACGGCCTCACACCAGCCCACGTTGGGCATGGCGGCGTTGTGACGCTGAATGATCAGGAAGACCTTAAGGCTCTCGAGCATATCGTGGGTGTAGGCGTCGGTACCCATGCACACGGGAATGCCGCGGCGGAAGAACTCGAGCACGGGGGCGCAGCCCACGGCGTTGCCCATATTGGATTCGGGGTTGTTGACCAGCCAAGTGCCGGACTCCTTGACGATATCCATCTCGGCAGGCGTCACGTGGATGCAGTGGCCGAGCATGGTGTCGGGACCCAGCAGGTTGTGCTGCAGCAGGCGCTCGACGGGGCTGATGCCACCGCGGTTGAGGCGGGAGTCCCACACGTCGTTCATGCCCTCGCACACATGGATGTGGAAGCCGGTCAGGCCGTTGTTGGCCTCGGCCATCTTATCCATGGTCTCGTCCGAAAGCGTAAAGGTAGCATGTCCGCCAAACATGGCGGCGATCATGTGGTTGTCGTTATCGCGACGCTCCTTGGCGGCCCACTGGGCAAACTCAGCGTTCTCGGCAATGGCCTGGTCGCACTTTTCCTGACCGCGGCGATCGGAGACCTCGTAGCACAGGCACGAACGCATGCCCAGCTCCTGAGCTGCATCCTTAATGGTAAAAAGGCTTCCCGGGATCTCGCAGAAGCTCGCATGGTGATCGAAGATCGTGGTGACGCCATCGCGGATGGAGTCAAGAATCGTGGCATAGGCGCTGGCCTTGGTGCCGTCGAGCGTCAGGTTGTCGTCGATCTTCCACCACTGCTGCTCAAGATTCTCCAGGAAGTTGGTGGGGTTGCAGCCCTTAATGGCAAGGCCGCGGGCCAGACCCGAGTAGATGTGGGTGTGGCAGTTGATAAGTCCGGGCATGATGAGGTTGCCCTGGGCATCGACGTACTCGGCATCCGGGTACTTGGCCTTGAGCTCGCGCTCGGGGCCCACTTCGACGATCGTATCTCCGTCAATGGCGACCGCACCGTTTGGAATGAACGGGGTCTGAGCGATGCGGGTAAAGACGGAACCGTTAGCGACCAGAAGCATGGATGCTCCCTTCAATCTCAGAGGCGGGGTTTGACACCTCTGACATGGCGGAGTGCGAAGCGCCGGCCTACACCGGAAACGGGCCCTCTCCCGTCAACGCTTCACCAAAGGGACAAACCCTTTGAAGTGCGGCTTGGCGCCGCATGGCGTCGGCGGACGAGGCGATGCGTCCGCCGACGAATAGCACCGAATTGGTTACTTCTTGCTCTCGGGCAAGACCAGATCCACGGCAGCGTCCTTGGCAGCATCGATGTGCTGAGCCACGACCGGCGTTTGCGGAAGGATCAGGTTAAGGACAATGGCCATGATGGCGGTGGGGGTTACGGCATTGGAGCCGATGACGGTGGACACCCAAGCGGGCATACCCTCGCCGGCAAGGCAACCGCTGGCCATCCAGATACCCAGGCCAAAGACGACGGAGGTACCGACGATGGTGGTAGTGCGCTGCGTAAGGCCCTCGCGGGTGAACATGCGCACGCCGTTCATGGTGATGGTGCCAAAGACGCCGACGGTCGCGCCGCCGATGACGGGCTGCGGGATAGCGGAAAGGACGGCAGAGAGCTGCGGGAACAGACCGGCGATGGCAAAGACGGCCGCGATGATCACAAAGACCCACTTGTTGACGACCTTGTTGGAGCAGATGATGCCCACGTTCTGGCCAAGGGCGCTGGTGGGAAGACCGCCCAGCAGGCCGCCGACCATAGAGGTGAGACCCTGGGACACGATAGCGCCGGAGAGCTCGCGCTCGGTGGGCATACGGTCGATGGAGCCCAGGCAGGCGGCGGAGACGTCACCGATAACCTGGATGGCAACCATGGGGAACACGACGGCGAGGGTAATGCAGACCTCGGGATCAAACTCGAGCGCATAGGGCATGAGCTTGGGAAGGGCGAAGACCTGAGCGGTGGCAACGCTGGAGAAGTCGATCATGCCAAAGGGGATGGAGACGATCATGCCAACGATCATGCCAAAGAACACGGATCCCAGCTTGAGCGTGCCCTTGCCAAAGTTGGCGAGCGCAAAGACCACGGCGAAGGTGATAAGAGCGACGCACCAGGCCTGCGGGGTGCCCCACAGCGGCGTACCCATACCGCCGGCCATATACTTGACGGCCGTGGGATACAGCGAAACGCCGATGGAGAAGATGACCGTACCGGTCACGACGGGCGGGAACAGCCACTTGATCTTGCTGTAGGCCAGACCAAAGAGGACCGCGACGGCGCCGCCGACGATCTCGCCACCCAGCAGCGCACCAAAGCTAAAGCCCGAGGCACCCATGGCCTGCAGGGCCGGCAGGAACGCGAACGAAACGCCCATGACGATGGGCAGGCCGCCGCCGATGCGACGGAAGGGAGCGAAGGCCTGAAGGGCCGTGTCGATCGCCGAAAGAATGAGCGCGACCTGGATGATGTCGGTACTCTGCTGGCTATTAAAGCCGTAGACGCCGGCCATGATGACCGCCGGGGTAATGATGCCGGCAAACGATGCCAGTACGTGCTGAAGGGCACACGGGATCATTTCCTTAACGGGAGGCATGCCTTCGCGAGTGAACAGGGCTTCAGTGCCGTTCGTAACCGTCTCCTGGGTCATTTGACCACCAATCCTCGAAGTAGTTGTTTTCGCATCTGACGCTCTATTGTGACGCAGTGCGGGGTTGAGGTTGTGCCTTCATTGCATATCGTATTAAAGATGATTCTCATTCTCAATAATAATTTTTTGTTATCAGACTATTCTTCAGCTGAAATTACGCATTTCCGCAGGTCAGGAAAGTGTCTGGTCAAAATAACATCTAACATTTCTTTTGGTCAACCGTTTACCGCTAAATTCCTACCGTTCGTCTGCATTACGCAATGTACCTGCGGATATACGAGATGATGGGCAGCGTGTTACCATGAGAAAAAATTGTTATGAACATTTCCGATTTCACCCCAAGGAGTTGCCCGTGAACGAGACCGTACGTCGCTTTTTGCCGATGGTCGATTTCCTGGAGCAGATACTCGGTAAGAACAGCGAAATCGTGCTGCACGATTTCTCGGATCCCGACCACGCCATCGTCGATATTCGCAACGGCATCGTGAGCGGCCGCAAGGTCGGCGGCCCCGCCACCGATCTGGCACTCAAGATCATGCACGACGCCAAGTATCGCGACCTGCCGTTTATTACGGGCTACGAGGGGCGCGGTGCCGGTGGCAAGACGCTGGAGTCGGCGACGTACTTTATCCGCGAGAATGACGAGATCGTCGGTATGCTCTGCGTCAACACCGACCTCTCGACCGTGCGCTCCATCAACGCCATGGCGCAGCAGCTCATGGCATGCTTCGACGCTGTGCCCAGGCAGGCGGAGCCTGCGTCTATCGAAGTCGAAAGTCTTTCGGAGTCTACACAGGAGCTCATCGACCGCAGCATTACCGAGTTGCTGAGCGCGCGCGGGCTGGATGTAGCGTCGCTTGGTCAGAGCGACCGCGTGGACGTCATTCGCCACCTCAACGGCAACGGGGTGTTCATGCTCAAGGGAGCCGTGGCCTGCGCCGCCACCGCGCTGGGCATCTCGGAGCCCAGCGTCTACCGCTACCTGCAAAAAGTCCGCAAGGAGGGCTAACGAGCAAAATGGAGCGCGGCTCCACAAGCGACCCGTCACTTGACAAAAGACCCTGCAGCTCGCACGCGCTGCAGGGTCTTTTTGCATGTCATGTTTAGTTGTGGCCAACGCCTTAGAGAGCGGCGACGACCTCGATCTCGACCAAACCGCCGGCCGGAAGGGCGGCAACCTGGAAAGCGCTACGCGCGGGGAACGGGGCCTCGAACTTGGAGGCGTAGATCTCGTTCACGGCAGCGAAGTCGGCAATGTCGGCCAGGTAGACCGTGGTCTTGACGACATCGGCAAAGGTGGCGCCGGCAGCGGTCAGCAGGGCCTCGACGTTGGCGAGGGACTGCTTGGCCTGGGCCTCGACGCCCTCGGGCATCTTGCCGGTTGCAGGGTCGATGCCCAGCTGGCCGGACAGGAACACCATGTTGCCGGTCTGGATGCCGGGGGAATACGGTCCGATGGCTGCGGGTGCGTTATCGGAAGACACGACGGTCTTGCTCATGTTTATCTCCTTACGATCAGTTGAGGAAGCGTGAGCGCGGCGTTCACACCGGGAGGCACAGTTCGGTCTGAACACCGCGCTTGATTGGGATAGTACTCAAGGTTTCCGCGCGATGCAAGATTATTATCACGCTGCGAGAATATTTTATCGCCCAACGGCGCCCGTTGGCAGCTGAACGGTTCTCCACGGGGTCAGCCAGCCCAAGCTGCTGAAGACTTTATCCCGCTTGGAGCACGGGCATCGCCTGTCGCCACGGCTCCACTATACTTTTGAGTATCTGAGCATTTTGAAAGGCAGGATATGACCGCAACCGCCAGTCGAACCACCAACCGCAGGCCCGAGCTCTTGGCCCCCGCCGGAGGCCCCGAGCCCTTTGCCGCCGCACTCGCTGCCGGGGCAGACGCCATCTACTGTGGCATGGGCAGCTTCAACGCCCGCCGCAAGGCAACGAACTTTACCGACGAGGCCTTTGAGCAGGCCTGCCGCGCCGCACATCTAGCCGGTTCGCGCGTCTACGTCACGGTCAACATCGTCATCAAGGAATCCGAGATGAGCGACGCGCTGCAGCTCATCCATCGCTGCTCCACGCTGGGCGCCGATGCCTTCATTATCCAGGACTGGGGCTTGTTCTTTGAGGTCAAGCGCACCATGCCCGGCATCGAGACACACATCTCGACCCAGGCGAACATCCATGATGACCGCGGAACCATCTGGTGCCGCGAGCAGGGCGCCGACCGCGTGACCTTGTCGCGCGAGCTCTCCATTGACGAGATCGCCGCCATCCACGACGCCGCGCCCGACGTCGACCTCGAGGTCTTTAGCCACGGCGCTATCTGCTTTTGCTACTCGGGTCTGTGCCTGCTCTCGAGCTTTGCCATGGCGGGCCGCTCGGCCAACCGCGGCATGTGTGCTCAGCCCTGTCGCCTGCCTTACGAGCTGATCGACGAGAACGGCCGCTCGCTCTCCCCCGCCGGTCGCGAGCGCGCGCTATGCCCGCGCGACACCAACACGTCGCAGCTCGTTCGTCGTCTGTATGACGCCGGCGCCGCATCGCTCAAGCTCGAGGGCCGCATGAAGGCCCCCGATTACGTGTATTCCATCGTCGACGTGTATCGTCATCAGATTGATGACATGCTGGCCGATGTTTCGACCTCTAAGGACGAGGAAGCCGCCCGCCAGCGCCAGCTCAAGCGCTGCTTTAACCGTGACTTTACGCACGCCTATCAAGACGGTACCTCGGGTGACGAGATGATGAGCTACGAGCGCTCCAACAACCGCGGCCAGATTGTGGGCACGGTGCTCGGCAGCCGCCTGGCCAACCGCGATGTGCGCGGCCTCAAGCCCGACGACCGCCGTCGCCGCGCCGCCATCGCCCGCATTGAGCTGTTTGAGCCCGTGGGCAAGGGCGACCTGCTGGAGCTTCGTCATGACGACGAGTTTGACCAGTTCCTGACCACCATCGCCGCCGATGATGCCGCCGCCGGCGACGTCATCGAGTGCCGCGTGCCCCGCAGCATGCCCGAGGGTTGCCGCGTGCGCGTGATTCGCAGCCAGCGCGCCATCGACGCCGCCGGGGCTGCGCTCAAGCGCGACGTGCTGCGCCGCCGCGCCGTAGACGTGTCCGTTGTGGCGCGTCTGGGCGAGCCGTTTACCGTGACGCTCACCTGCTGCGACGACCCCGCGCTCACCGCCACCGCTACCGGCTTTACCGTCGAGGCCGCCAAGACCCGCGCCGTCGAGGCGTCCGATCTGGTTGAGCATGTGGGCCGCATGGGCTCCTCGCCCTTTGAGGCTGAGAGCTTTGATGTGGCGCTCGATGAAGGCTGCGGCATGGGCTTTTCCGCCGTGCACAAGGTGCGTGCCGCCGCTTGCAAGACGCTGGAAGAGGCCATTCTGGCGCCGTACGAGGAGCGCGCCCGCACGCTCGAGCTGCCGGCGATTGTCACCAGCGATTCCCGCCCCATGCCCGAGCATTACCGCGATGAGCCGCAGGTCTGCGCCACCGTCACCTCGCTCGAGGCCGCCGAGGCCGCTCGCGCCGAGGGTGCAACGCGCATCTACATGACCACCGACGCGCTCGATGCGGCCGAGCTCTCCCCCGCCGATGCGTTTGAGCAGGGCATCGTACCCGTGCTCGATGAGGTCTGCCGCGCCGTTGACCACGTCCGCGTTGACCCGTGGATTCTTGCTGGAGCGACTGTCGCCGTCGGCAATATCTCCGAGCTTGCCCTGGCCGCCCAGGTTGGCGCCACAGCCGAGATTCGCTCTTGCCTGCCCGTGCACAACACGCCTTGCATGGAGGCACTTGCCGAGCGCGGAACCGGCGCTTTTTGGCTCTCGCCCGAGATCACGCTCGACGAGATTATCTCGCTTGGCACCTCCGCGCCCGCAGCGCTGGGCATCACCGTGTTCGGCCGCCCGCGCGTTATGACGAGCGAGCACTGCATCCTGCAGGTGGCCAACGGTTGTATCCACGATTGCGTCAACTGCCGCCTTCGCGCCCGCAAGCTGTCGCTCAAGAATATCGATGGCAAGGTCATGCCGGTGCGCACCGATATTCACGGCCGCTCGCGCCTGTACGACGCTTACCCCATCGACCTCACGCCGCAGGTACCACAGCTGCTCGACGCCGGCGTCCGTCGTCTTATGGTCGACGGAACCCTGCTCGAGCCCGATGAGATTGGCCGTGCCGTCGCTCGTGTCCGCCGCGCCATTGAGGCAGCGCAGGCAGGTCGCAAGCCCGCTGCCCGCCTGCGCGGGGCGACCTCGGGCTGCATGTTTGTGGGAATTAGCTAACCGAAAGGCTTACACGTGAACGAAGAACCTCAAGTCCTCTACTGCGACGCCTGGCTCATGGCCATCAATAAGCCCGCCGGCATGATCGTCCACGGTGACGGCACCGGCGAGCGCACACTTACCGACTACGCCAGCGATCTGCTGCTGGCGATGGGCGACGGCTTTGCCGCGACTGACATGCAGCCGCTCAACCGCCTGGACCGCAACACCACCGGCGTGGTGCTGTTTTCGCTCGACAAACAGACGCAGCCCGCTTTTGATCAGATGGTGAACGACCACGCCTTCGAAAAGCACTACCTGGCGCTCGCCGAGGGCAAAATCGACTGGAACGAAAAGCTCATCGACAAGCCGATCGCCCGCGACCGCCACGACAGCCGCAAGATGCGCGTCGGCGCCAGCGGCAAGCCGTCTCAGACGCGCGTGAAGGTGCTCAAGCGCCTTAAGAGCCGCCGAGGCCTGCCCGCGCGCTCGTATATCGATGTCGAGCTGCTCACCGGCCGCAAACACCAGATCCGTGTCCATCTGGCAAGCGAGCACCATCCGCTGGTGGGCGACGACCTGTACGGAACGCCGCGCCCCTGCGGCCTGATGCTCCACGCCCACAGCGTGTCCTTCACGCATCCCGTTACCGGCGAGCACATCCACATCGAAGCCCCCTGCCCCTGGGAGCCCTAAAACCTGCCGAAAAGGGACAGGTTTATTTTGGCAGGTTTTATCTGGACAAACGTCAAAACCGCCACAAAGGTTCCTGCCCCTTCGCGGTGGTTTTGGCCTTAGCCCGTCCCCTGCTGCTAGACCGTGATGACGTTGTCCATTGCCCGGTACTTGGCGGGGACCTCGCCCGCGGTAATAATCGTTGCGTCGCGGAAGTCCGCGAACTTGACGGGCGCCACCATGCCGAATTTGCTGGCGTCTGAGATTACGAAGCGTTTGGCGGTATGGCGCATCGAGATACGCTTGACTTGCGCTTCCTCGATATCCGGTGTGGTGAGACCTTGCTCGACGGCGATGCCATTGGAACCCCAAAAGCCGCAGTTGAAGTTATAGCGGTCCAGGGTTGCCAAGGCGTCGGGACCGACGAGCGCCTCGGTCTCGGGCTTGAGCTCGCCGCCCAGCACCACGGTGCGCATGCCGCGCAGAGCGAGATGCTGAGCATGGAGCACGGAGTCGGTCACATAGGTGACGCCCTCAAGGCGCGGAAGATGCTCGATGAGCCTAAGCGTCGTCGAACCTGAATCGATGTACACAAAGCTCTCGGGCTCCACCAGGGCCGCGGCACGGGCGCAGATACGCTCCTTGTCATCGTTATGGAGATCACTGCGCTCGCTGATCGTCAGGTCGCGCGTCACGTGCGCGCGCTCCAGACTTGTCGCACCTCCGTGCACCTTGGCGATACGGTGTGCTCGGTCGAGCGTCTGCAGGTCGCGCCGAATAGTAGACGCCGTCACGCCCAGGGCCTCAGCAAGCTCCGGCACGGTAACCGAGCCGGTCTGCTGCACCATCGACACGATCTCGTTGAGCCTATCTTCCGCAAGCATCGCTTACTCCTCCTCGGGGTACACGACTCCCCAATCGGCGCGGAGCTTGGTCATCAGCTCCATAACATCGGAAGCATAGCCCAGAAGCTCGCGTTTAGAATCATCGCCGGCAACGGCCTTCTCCAGGTCGGCCATCTCGTAGCACAGTGCGTAGGCCTCGGTGCCAGTGTGGACCTCCTCGCGGTGACCGTCTGCAGTCCACACGATGGTCGCATGGTCGGCACGCGGATACTCGTTGACCTCGATATAACACTTGTCGAAGCTGATAACCGAGCGCTTGGGCTGCTTGGAGTGGAGCGTAAGGCTCACGACGCCCAGCTGCTGCTCGGCGTTACGGCAGACAATGCCACCTGCGACGTCAACGCCAGTCTCGCAGGTATTGCCCAGCGAAACGACCTCAGCGGGCTGGCTTGCCATAAAGAGGCGCATGACGGACAGGGCATACACGCCAATATCGAGCATGGCGCCGCCGGCAAGGCTGCGGCTGTAGAAGCGGTTGGTCAGATCGCCGTACTCCTTATAGCTGCCAAAGTTGAGCTGGGCGAGGTTCATGCGGCCAAAGTCGCCCGCATCCATGCGACGGCGCAGCTCCTGATACAGCGGCATGTGGAGCACCGTGGTAGCATCCATAAGGACCACGTTGTGCTCGTCGGCGATGGTACGGGCCTCGTCGAGCTCGGCAGAGTTGAGGGTAATGGCCTTCTCGCAGAGCACGTGCTTGCCGGCGGCCAGCGCGGCACGCAGATAGGTGATATGCGTGTTGTGCGGCGTGGTGATATAGACGGCGTCGATATCCGGATCGGCATAGAGGTCCTCAACCGTTTCATAGACCTTCTCGATGCCATACTGCTCAGCAAAAGCCTGGGCCTTGGACAGCGTGCGGTTGGCGACGCCCGCAAGCTTGCGGCCGGCCAGCGCGAGGGACTGGGCCATTTGGTTGGCGATAACGCCACAACCGATCACAGCCCAGCGAAGCTCGGGAGCCGTAAAGATGTCGTTAGGGAACGGCTTATCCTGGACCGAAGCGAACGCTGCTTTTGCGGCTGCCGCGGAGTCGAGTGGAGCCTGCTTGGAATCTGCCATATGTGCCTCCTGAGTCATCGGAAGTTCTTCATTTCCAACAGCCTTATATTCGCACAAATGCGCGCGCATTTGCTTGTATTTGCGTGTTTATTTGTTTATCGGTCATTATTTAGCCATATTTTGCACATTTTTACGCGGTCATACGCATTAACACGCAATGCTATGCGCGATAATGCGCATGCGAGGATCCTTGTAAAGGATAAAGAAGCGGAACACCAAAGCCCAAAAAGGCAGAGCAGGCTGTCTTACTCTTCCCCTCTAGGGGCATCAGGCATCAATGGACCGTCCCAAACTGCCGACACATGGGGACTGTCCCCAACTGCCGGGACTACTCATTTAAGTCTGTCCCCAATGAGCACAATCACTCATGTAAGTCTGTCCCCAATGAGAAGTCTGTCCCCAATGAGTATCCCCAATGAGTGGGGATAGAAAAAGGCCCGGGTGCCGTGGGGCATCCGGGCCTTTGCTAGCAACTTGATGTTGCGGGCAGCTTAGAACTTGTGACCGCACTTCTTGCAGACGCGCAGCTTGTTCTTGCCGTCCTTCTCGTGACCGACGCGGGTAACCTTACCGCACTCGGGGCAAACGAGATTGACGTTGGAGGCGTCGATGGGAGCCTCCTGCGAAACGATGCCGCCCTGCTGGTTGGCAGCGTTGGGCTTGACGGCCTTCTTGACGACCGAAACGCCCTCGACAACGACCTTGTTCTCGGCGGGGAGAGCACGCAGGACAACGCCCTGCTTGCCGCGATCCTTACCAGAGAGAACCTGGACCTTATCGCCCTTCTTGATATACATATATCTCCCCTAACTACAGGGTCTCGGGAGCGAGCGAGACGATCTTCATGTACTTCTTGTCACGAAGCTCGCGAGCGACAGGCCCGAAGATACGGGTGCCGACGGGCGAACCATCGTTGTTGATGACAACGCAGGCGTTCTCATCAAAGCGAATGTAGGAGCCATCCTTGCGGCGGATCTCCTTAACGGTGCGAACGACGACGCAACGGACAACGTCCTTCTTCTTGACGTTGGCGCCAGGGGTAGCCTCCTGGACAGCACCGATGAACACATCGCCGATGCCTGCATAACGACGCTTGGAACCGCCAAGCACCTTGATGCAGCGAATCTTGCGAGCGCCGGAGTTGTCGGCGACGTTCAGCATGGTTTGCATCTGAATCATGGTAGATGTTCCTCCGAACTAAGAACCGAAGAGAGGTGCGCAGCCTTTATGCGGCCCGTGGTATGCAAGCCAGGCATACGCACATCTTCGGAAACGTACAAGTCGTAAGAGCGACTGCTTATTTAGCGCGCTCGACGACCTCGATGAGGCGCCAACGCTTCATCTTGGACATAGGACGGGTCTCCATAACGCGGACGGTGTCGCCCACGCCAGCCGTGCACTCCTCGTCGTGAGCGTGCAGCTTCTTGGAGCTGGTCATCATCTTGCCGTACTTGGGGTGACGCTTGCGCTCGGTGATGGTGACAACAATGGTCTTGGCACCGGAGACGGAGGTAACGACACCCGTACGGACCTTACGCGAGTTACGCGAATCAGTCATGTTCTCTCCTTAGGTCCTACTCGGCGACAGCGGACTTCTCCGCTGCGATCTCGCGGGCGCGCTGCTCCGTGAGGACGCGAGCGATGTCCTTCTTCACGGTGTTGACGCGAGCGGTGTTGTCCAGCTGGCTGGTGGCCATCTGGAAACGAAGGTTAAAGAGCTCGGCGCGCATTTCCTTCAGCTTCTCAACGAGCTGAGCGTCCGAGAGCTCACGAATCTCTGCGGGCTTCATTAGTTCTCCTCCTTGGCGGCGGCGGCGTCCTCAGCAGCCCACTTGGCCTCGAGAGCGGCCTCCTCAGCCATCTCCTTCTCGATGCGCTGCTCAGCGTTCTTAGCAGCAACAATCTTGGTCTTGATGGGGAGCTTGTGCTGCGCAAGACGCAGAGCCTCGCGAGCGACCTCCTCGGGAACACCCTTGACCTCGAACATGATGCGGCCGGGCTTGACGACGGCCACCCACTCCTCGGGGTTACCCTTACCAGAACCCATGCGAGTCTCGGCAGGCTTCTTGGTGATGGGCTTATCGGGGAAGATCGTGATGTAGACACGACCGCCACGCTTCATGTAGCGGGTCATGGCAATACGAGCGGCCTCGATCTGACGGTTGGTGATCCAATGGGCCTCGAGAGCCTGGATACCAAACTCGCCGAAATGCAGCTCGGTATTACCCTTGGCCTGGCCCTTCATGGAGCCACGCTGCACCTTGCGGTGAAGAATACGCTTAGGGGCAAGCACTACTGACCCCTCCTCTCGGAGTTACGACGACGAGGACGGGAAGAGCCCTCGAGTGCAGGGTTGGGAACAGGCTGGCCCGGGAGCTTCTCGCCCAGGTAAATCCAGACCTTCACGCCGCAAGCGCCCATGGTGGTGCTGGCGACAGCCGTGCCGTAGTCGATCTTGGCACGGAGGGTGTGCAGAGGCACGCGACCCTCGCGGTACCACTCACGACGGCCCATCTCGGCACCGCCGAGACGACCGGAGCACTGGATACGGATGCCCTTAGCGCCGGCCTTGCGGGCGGACTGGACAGCCTTGCGCATAGCGCGACGGAAGGCAACGCGGCCCTCGAGCTGCTCGGCGATAGACTGAGCAACGAGGTTGGCGTCGAGCTCGGGGCGCTTGATCTCGACAACGTCGACGGAGAGCTGGCCCTTGGAGACGCCAGCGACCTTCTCGAGCTCGGTACGGAGGGTATCGATCTCGGCACCCTTCTTACCGATGACAACGCCGGGGCGAGCAGTGAGGATGATGACCTTCACCTTGTCGCCAGCGCGCTCGATCTCGACGCGGGAGACAGCTGCGCGGGAAAGACGCTTCTCGAGGTACTTACGAATCTCGAGATCGTTACCGAGGGTCTTAGCGTAATCCTTCTCTGCGAACCAGCGGGAGCGCCAGTTCTCGGTGATGCCAAGACGGAAGCCGGTGGGGTAGACTTTCTGACCCATACAGCTTTACGCCTCCTTTCGAGGAGCAACGACGACGGTGATGTGGGAAGTACGCTTCAGAATGCGAGAAGCGGAACCCTTGGCGCGGGGACGGATGCGCTTAAGCGTCGGACCCTCGTCAACATAGGCAGCGGCGACAACCAGGTTGTCGGCACGCAGACCGTTGTTGTTCTCGGCGTTCGCAACGGCGGAACGGAGAACCTTCTCGACATCCACGGCGACGGCGCGGTCGCAGAAGTGGAGGATGTCGAAGGCCTGAGCGACAGGCTTGCGGCGGATCAGATCGACCACCAGGCGGGCCTTGCTGGGGGAAACACGCACGTACTTAGCGACGGCGCGAACCTCGGTGGCCTCAGTTTCAATAGACTTAGTTGCCATTTACGGTTAACCCCCTATTTGGCCTTGTGGCCACGGAACGTACGAGTCGGCGCGAACTCGCCGAGCTTGTGACCAACCATGGACTCGGTAACATACACGGGCACATGCTTGCGGCCGTCGTGGACGGCGATGGTGTGACCAACCATCTCGGGGAAGATGGTGGACGCGCGGGACCAGGTCTTCACGACGTCCTTCTTGCCAGCCTCGTTCATCGCGGTGATACGCGAGAGAAGGCGAGTCTCCACGAACGGGCCCTTTTTGAGACTTCTGCTCATAAGTGCTTTCTCCTAAAACTCGGTATCCGAAATTACTTCTTACGGCGACGAATGATGTGCTGGTTCGAGACCTTCTTCTTCTTGCGCGTACGAAGGCCCTTCGTCGGCTTACCCCAGGGGGTAACAGAGGGACGACCAGAGGTGTGGTTCTTGCCCTCGCCACCGCCGTGCGGGTGGTCGACAGGGTTCATGACGGTACCGCGGACGGTCGGGCGCACGTTCATGTGGCGCTTACGGCCGGCCTTGCCGATGACGATGTTGGAGTGATCGGCGTTACCGACCTCACCGACGGTGGCGCGGCAGGTAACGAGGATGCGGCGCATCTCGGAGGAAGGCATACGAACGATAGCGTACTTGCCCTCCTTACCCATCAGCTGGCAGGAGTTACCGGCGGAACGGGCGATAGCAGCGCCCTTGCCCGGCTGGAACTCGACGGCGTGGATGAGCGTACCGACGGGGATGTCGGCGAGGGGCAGAGCGTTGCCCGGCTTGATGTCGGCGTCAGAACCGGACATGATGGTCTGACCGACCTCGAGGCCCTTGGGGGCCAGGATGTAGCGCTTCTCACCGTCAGCGTAGTGCAGCAGAGCGATGCGAGCGGAACGGTTCGGATCGTACTCGATCGTGGCAACCTTGGCGGGCACGCCGTCCTTGTTGCGCTTGAAGTCGATCACGCGGTAACGACGCTTCACGCCGCCGCCCTGGTGGCGGGTGGTGATGCGGCCGTTGTTGTTACGACCGGCCTTCTTGGGCAGGGGCTCGAGAAGAGACTTCTCGGGCTTGGTGCAGGTGATCTCGGAGAAATCGGAGATCGTCTGCCAACGCCTACCAGCGGAGGTCGGCTTAAGGTGCTTTACAGCCATTACAATCCCTTTCAATAGGAATCCGTTAGCCATCGCAGACAGGGATTCGAGGTTCTGCCTCGGGTGCGATGACACCGGACGTATACACGGTTCCGGGCGTGTCCATTTTATACGCCCAAAACCTTGAGCTCTCGCCTCCCCTATTTGGGAGGCATGAGCTCACTCAACAGCAGCGAGTCTTAGGCCTGGTTGCCAAAGACCTCGATGGTGTCACCCTCGGCCAGCGTGACGATGGCCTTCTTCCAAGAACGGGTCTTGCCGGCGACATAGCGCACGCGCTTGGTCTTGGGCTTGACCGTCAGGGTGTTCACGCGAACGACCTTGACGCCGAAGATCTCCTCGACAGCGTCCTTGATCTGATACTTGTTAGCATCCTTGGCGACCTCGAACGTGTACTTATTCAGCTCCATGCCGGAGAAGGAACGCTCGGACACGATCGGACGGATGATGATCTCGTGGGCGGTCATTTATGCAAGCACCTCCCCGAAGTGAGCGGCGATGTCGGCGGGCATCAGCACGGCGTTGTTGTTGACGAGATCGTAGGTGTTGGCCTCGTCAGCGGTGATGATGAACGTCTTGGGAATGTTGCGGAACGACAGGTAGGCGTTGACGTCCTCATCGCGAACGATGATGGTCAGACGCTTGCCCTCAAGGCCGAGAGCCTTGAGCATGGCGACGGCAGCCTTGGTGGAAGGCTTCTCGAAGCCGTAGTCGTCGACGAGCACGAGCTCGCCATCGGCCAGCTTGGCGGACAGCGCGGAGCGCATAGCCAGCTTGACCTCCTTGTTGTTCATACGCTTAGCGTAGGAACGGGGCTTGGGGGCGAAGACAACGCCACCGTGACGCCACTGGGCAGCACGGATGGAACCCTGGCGGGCACGGCCGGTGCCCTTCTGACGCCAAGGCTTCTTGCCGCCACCGGAAACCTCAGAGCGGCCCTTAGCGGACTGGGTGCCCTGACGCCAAGAGGCCATCTGGCACTTGACGATGTGGTGCATAACGTGGATGTTCGGCTCGATGCCGTACACCTCAGCGGCGAGCTCGGCCTCGGCGACCTTCTTGCCCTCGCTGTTCTTTACTTCAAACTTTGCCATTTAAGTGTTCTCCTTGGTATGACGCTGGGCTAAATGGGCTGGGCCCTTAGGCCATACGGATGGCGACGAGACCATTCTTGGCACCCGGGACAGCGCCCTTGACCAAGATGAGGTTCTGCTCGGCATCGATGCGGACAACGGAAAGGTTCTTGACGGTAACGCGCTCGTTACCCATGTGACCGGCCATCTTGACGCCCTTGAGGACGCGCGCAGGATAGGCGCACTGACCGATAGAACCGGGGTGACGCTGGAAGTGAGAACCATGCGTCATAGGACCGCGGCGCTGACCCCAGCGCTTGATGCGACCCTGGAAGCCCTTACCCTTGGAGGTACCGATGACGTCGACCTTCTCGACATCAGCGAAATCAGCGACGGTGACGACCTCGCCGACCTTGTGCTCCTCGCCGTTCTCGACGCGGACCTCACGAAGGAAGCGAACAGGCTCGACGCCAGCCTTGGCGAAGTGACCAGCCATGGGCTTGTTCACGTTCTTGGCCTTGATGTCGCCGAAACCGATCTGGACGGCGTCATAGCCGTCGGTTGCCTGAGTTTTAACCTGCGAGACAGCGCAGGGGCCAGCCTGGATGACCGTGACGGGAACGACGTTGTCGTCCTCGTCCCAAACCTGGGTCATGCCAATCTTGCGGCCGAGAATCATGCTGATCAAGATATGATCCCAACTCTCGCGTGGTCTTGGGACAATGCGTACACCACCGAGCGTACGCCCCTAGAGGACCACTACTTACACGACGTGCTCCCCAGCCTTGTATTTCGCCCGGACTACCTGACAACCCTATTAAGCAGGCATTTTGTCCAGCCAGAATACTCCCCTGGTTACACACAGCTGTTTAGTATACACGGCTGCGGGCGTATCCATCGAGATTCATATTTCACTCACATTGTTTACGCAGGTAAAGTGCGTGGCACGTTCCCAGTGTGCGGCGGAGGGGGCGGGCCTGAGACATATTAAGGTTGCTGCTCTACAGTCCTGCTCACGACGGAGAGCACATTAAGTGCTCTCCTGTTCGTGCGGAACTCGCGACAACCTTAATATGTCTCAGGCCCGCCCCCTCCGCCGCACACTGGGAACGCCACGTTGATGTCTGCTTAACTCTGCTCGCTCAGGCTAATGACTTTGTTGAGGGTCCACAATTTGTTGCAAGGTAAACTTGCATTGGGGCGTATCGTCCTCTTCTCGCGCATCGTCAAAACCGAAGATCATGATGGCGCAGTTGGGGAGTTTTGTTGGGAGCTCAAAGCCCTCTGGGGCTGCGGCCTTGATAAATTGGCGGCTGGCGCTGCCGTGGCTTACTGCTAGGAGGGTTTCGATGCCCTCGGAGCCCATGAGATTGGTGAGGGCGCCTACCATGCGTTCTTGCAGTGCGCGGCTTCCTTCTCCTCCGAAGGGGACCAGGTCCTCGCCCGGATCCCAAACGTCGGTGGGCAGGGCGTCGTGGGGGCCTTCTTCGAAGGTGCCGTAGCTGCGCTCGATAATGCCTTCACAGGGCTCGACTGCGGCGTCCGGACCGAGGAGTTCGCATGCGACAAGACTTGCCGTGTCCATGGCTCGGCCTAAGGGTGATGAGACCACTTTGTCGGGGACGACGCTGTGGGCTTTGAGCCATGCGGCCGCTGCCCGTGCCTGCTGACAGCCCAGATCGGTGAGCGGTGAATCACAGCGACCCTGGACGAGCTTTTTGACGTTGAATTCCGTCTGGCCGTGGCGGAGTAGGTATAGGCGCTTCATGCTCTCCTCTTCTGTATAACTTGCTTTGCCGGCACAGCCCTACTCGTGGGTATGCCCTACGTAGTCTTCGTCGATCGTAATCTTGGCAATCGACTTGGGATATTCCGATTCGACCCGTTGTGCCAGCGCGTGCTTTAAGTCTTCGGCACTCATCTGCAGATCCGAGGGACGCACGCAGTCAAAGATCACATTGGTGTGCGTGGGGCCCGGCACACAGCGCAAATCATGAATCGAAAGGCGGCTATCGATCTCTTGAGCCATAGCGTTGATGCGCAAGCGCATGCTCGCCACCTTTGGATCGTCGGTCACGATGGGGTCGTAGTGAAGTGTGACAATCATGCCGTCTTCGTTCCTAAACGACTGCTCGATGTTATCGAGCGTGTCGTGGCTTTCCAGCGGGCTGGCCTCGGCCGCCATCTCGGCGTGCGCACTTGCAAACTTCCTGCCCGGGCCGTAGTCGTGAACCATCAGATCGTGAACGCCCAAAACGCCGGGGTAGCTCATGATCTTGTCTCGAATGTGCTTGACCAGCTTAGGATCGGGCGTCTGGCCCAAAAGCGGGCTCACCGTATCTTGAATAAGTTCAAAGCCGCTCCAACCAATATAGGCGCCAACGGCAAGGCCGACCCATGCGTCAAGATTGATGTGCGTCACCTGCGAAACAATTGCACATGCCAGCACGGCGCCTGTGGCAAGAACATCGTTCTTGGAATCCTGGGCAGTCGCATGCAGTGTCTCGGACTCGATACGGTCGCCGAGCTTTTGGTTGAGCGCCGCCATCCACAGCTTAACAACCATCGAAAGCGCCAGGACTGCCACCAGGGCAAGCGAGAACTCGACAGGTTCGGGGTGGATGATGCGCTCAAACGAGGACTTCACCAGTTCAAGGCCAATGAGAAGCACGAGCGCCGCCACGACAAGACCCGAGAGGTACTCGTAGCGACCATGGCCGTATGGATGCTCGGGGTCGGCGGGCTTGCTCGCCAGCTTAAAGCCCAGCACGCTCACGATATTCGAGCTGGCATCGGACAGGTTGTTCATGGCATCCGCCACAATCGAAACCGATCCCGAAACCACACCAATTGCGCCCTTCGCAGCACAAAGCGCAACATTGGCGAGAATACACACCACGCCCGTCAACGTGCCCACGCGCGCACGGTCGCCCTGCGCACGTTTAACAATCCACTCGACCATCTACATCCGCCCCCACGGTACTACCTATATATCTATTGCTCAAACGGATTGTAGTGTAGCCACTTTGTCTCCCAGATACAAAGAGGCCGCAGCCCGCACGGGCCACGGCCTTGGAGCATGACAAAAGAATCGTCCTTTTGTCGCACAGGTTTATGCGCTTACTTCAGCAGCGCTCGCCACTGTTTCGGGCGAATCGGCTCCGTCCTCCGTCGCCTGTTCCTTCGTCGGCACCACGCCAAAGCAGTAGCTCAGCGCCGCAGACACCGCAAATGCCACACCGCCGGCAGCGCAGCACCACAGCAGGTTCGAGATGCCGCCCGTGGCAAAGCCAATGACCATGAGGACATTCGTCATGCCGATGGTATAGGCCGTAACGTGGCCCACGGCCGCAACAAGGCCTCCGACGGCGCCGCCAATGGCCATGCACGTCAGGCACCTGCCATATTTAAAGCCGCAACCGTACAGCGCCGGCTCGCTTACGCCGCCAAGAATACCCGAGATTGAATAGCCCAGCATGAGTGCCTTCTCGTCCTTATCCGCAACGCGGAGCGACGCGCCAAAGGGCATGCCCCAAACGGCGAACGTCGCCATCGTCGCGGCGATCAGGATGCACGAATCCGTTCCCACACTCATAAACTGAGCATAGGCAAGCGATAGGACAACGTTGCTGACGCCTGCAATCTTAAGAAACTCCCAACCCGCGGCAAGCCCCATGAGTGTGAGCAGCGACACGATGCCACCGGAATTGCCAAGCATAAACATAAGCTGGCCCAACAGCATGCCCAGATAGCTGCCCGCCGGCGCCGTGATACACAGCGAAACCGGAACCATGACAAGCATGGTTGTAAACGGAACAAACGAAAACGCCACGGCCTTAGGGATAACGCGCTTAAAGAAACACTCCACTCGCCATAGCACGGGCACCGAGATGAGAACCGGAATAACAGTCGTCGTGTAATCGTTGACCGGCGCGGGAAGCAGACCATACACGGAAGTCATCGATGCCCCCGTCGTCGATGCGGCATCGACGAGCTTAAGCAGATCGGGCGCAATCAATACGCCGCCCAGCATCATGCCCAGCTGCTCCGAGCAACCGAGCTGGCGGGCGGCCGCCCAACCAAGATAAATGGGCAAAAAGTAGTAGCCGGCGTTATAGAGCCAACTGTAGAACAGGCGATAGATTTCGGAATCGGCAGACCACAGGCCCAGCATACCTTCGCCCATAATGACGGCAACGGTGCGGAACAACGCCGCGCAGACAATAAACGGCAGCGCCGACATCATGCTTTTGGACAGATAGTCCACCACGGCCATGGCGTTTGATGAAACCGACGTTGTAAACGAGGTGTTAGAAACTTGTGACATGGAACGCCTTTCCCAATGTGACATGCGAGCTTTCCCTTTGTCACATCGTGCGGTACTGACCGATTGCGCGGTACTTTTCGTAGCGGAGGTTTGCGAGGGTCGCGTCGTCGAGCTGCCCAAGCGTATCGAAGGCATCAAATGCCGAGGACATGACGGCACCGGCGATCTCCTCATGCGACAGGCCCCTATCGTCAACAATGCCGTCGATGATGCCGAGCGCCAACAGATCGGGGGCCGTGAGCTTAAGCGCCTCGGCGGCCTCATTCGCGCGCTCGGTATCCTTCCACAGGATCGACGCACAGGCCTCGGGGCTCACGACCGAATAGGCCGAGCTCGAGAGCATCAGGATGCGGTCGGCCACGGACAGCGCCAGCGCGCCACCAGAGCCGCCCTCGCCTGTCACCACCGAGACAATCGGCGTCTTGAGGCCGCTCATCTCCATGAGATTCTGGGCAATCGCCTCGCCCTGGCCGCGCTCCTCGGCACCGATGCCGCAAAACGCGCCCGAAGTATCGACCAGACACAGAACCGGTCGACCAAACTTTTCGGCCTGGCGCATAAGGCGACGCGCTTTGCGGTAGCCCTCGGGATGTGCCATACCAAAGTTGCGACGCATGCGCTCTTTGGTCGTGGTACCGCGCTCGACGGCGATAACCGTCACGGGTCGCCCGTCTTTCCAGCCAATGCCAGCCACCACGGCGGCGTCGTCGCCAAAGTAACGGTCGCCATGCAGCTCCACAAATCCATCCAGGCCCAGCGAGATCATCTCGCCCGCCGTGGCGCGATCTGCCGAGCGGGTCTGCTTGACAATCTCGAGCGCGGTTTTTGGTGCGGTCGAGCGCTTGAACAAGTGTCCCAGCTTTTTGCCGCGACGACCCGTATGCACGATCTCATGCGGTGCCCCCAGGCCGGGCGCGTGCCCTTCGTGCAGTGCCAGCAGCTCGCCTACCGTGAGCGCAATCTCGCCACGCGGAACAACGGCATCGCAAAAGCCGTGCTCCAGCAAAAACTCGGAGCGCTGGAATCCCTTGGGCAGGCGCTTGTGCATGTTCTGCTCGATCACGCGCGGGCCGGCAAATGCCGTCAGGGCATCGGGCTCGGCCAGGATAATATCGCCCTCCATGGCAAAGCTCGCGGTTACGCCTCCGGTCGTGGGGTCGGTGAGCACCGTGATATACAGGCCGCCCGCCTCGCTATGGCGCCTAACCGCCGCAGAAATCTTGGCCATCTGCATAAGCGATGTCACGCCCTCTTGCATGCGCGCACCGCCCGAAACGGTAAAGCCGACAACTGGCAATCCAAGCTCGGTCGCTCGCTCAAATGTGCGACAGATCTTCTCGCCCACCACGGAACCCATCGAGCCCATCATAAAGTTGGCGTCCATAAAGAAGAGCGCCGTATCGCAACCGCAGATTTTGCCCTTGCCGCACACAACGGCATCGCGCTCGCCCGAACGTTCGCTCACGCTCTTGAGCTTGTCGGCATAGCCGGGAAACGAAAGGAAGTCCTCCGGCGCCAGACTGGCATCCCATTCCTCAAACGTGCCCTCGTCAATCGTCATGCGCATGCGGTCGCGCCCGCTCACGCGAAAGTGTTTGCCGCAGCGAGGGCAGACCTCGAGGTTGTCGTGCAGGCGCGCCTCATCGATCACGCGGCGGCACTCCGGGCACTTGATAAACACGTGGCGCGCGGGAAACTCGGCGCACGACTCGGTCATCGGCCCCTCGAGGACGTTGACCGTCTTCGCTTTTCTATTCATCAGCATAGAGATGCCCCATCAGATCGGTGTGGTACATGCCCGACAAGAACTCATCGTTTGCCAGCACATCGAGCTGCAGTTCGCTGTTTTCGCTCACGCCCTCAATCACGAGCTCGCCCAGGGCCGAGCGCATCTTGCGAATGGCGCCGTCACGCGTGGGCGCACACACGATGAGCTTGCCAAGCATGGAGTCGTAGTACGGCGGAACTTTAGCACCGGTAAACATGGCGGAATCCCAGCGCACGCGCGGACCACCCGGCACACGCAACGCGGTGACCGTTCCGCATGACGGCAGAAAGTCCGGCGTCTCGGCATTGATGCGGCACTCCATGGCGTGGTTGCGGACCGGCATGTCCTCCTGCTCAAAGGGCAGAGGCTGGCCGGCTGCCACGCGCAGCTGCCACTTGACCAAGTCGGTATCGGTCACAAACTCCGTAACCGGATGCTCCACCTGCAAGCGCGTGTTCATTTCCATAAAGTAGAAATTGCCGTCGTCCGAATACAGGAACTCGATGGTACCGGCTCCTTCGTAGCCGACGGCACGAGCCAGGTCGCGTGCCGCCTTGTGCATGCGAGCACGAATGTCGTCGTGTCCGTCGAGGCACGGCGCGGGGCTCTCCTCGATTAGCTTTTGGTTGCGCCGCTGCACCGAGCACTCGCGCTCGCCGAGCGAAAACACATGGCCCTGCTTATCGGCCATAATCTGTACCTCAACGTGATGCGCCGGCGCGACGAACTTCTCCATGTAGCACTCGCCGTCGCCAAAAACGGCCTCGCCCTCGGCGCGTGCTTCAATAAAGGCCTTTGCCGCATCTTCCGCGCGCTCGACCTTACGAATACCGCGACCGCCGCCGCCCGCACGCGCCTTAATAAGCACGGGGCAGCCAATGCGCTCAGCCTCGGCCGTTGCCTCCTCGGGACTTTTGAGCAAATCGCAGCCCGGCACGATGGGCACGCCCGCCGCGGCAGCCGTTCGACGTGCGGCGTCCTTGTCGCCCATGCTGTCGATCACCTTGGCCGAAGGACCAACAAACGCCAGGCCATACTTGTCGCAGTCGCGCACGAAGCTCGCCTTCTCGGAGAAAAAGCCATAGCCGGGATGAATTGCCTTAGCTCCCGACTTTACGGCACAGGTGAGCACAGCATCGTCGTTGAGGTAGCTCTCGGCAAGACGCGGACCGCCGATGCAATACGCCTCGTCGGCAAGCTGCACGTGCAGCGCGTCCGCATCGGCCGTGGAATAAACGGCGACGGTCTTGATGCCCATATCGCGGCACGCGCGGATAACACGGACCGCGACTTCGCCGCGGTTGGCGATGAGCACTTTGTCGAACATGAAGCCTTCCTTAACTTTCGTGCATGAGTGCAAAAGACATATCGGCGCGGCAGCAAACCTCACCGTTGACGCTCGCGGTGCCCGTCGCAAAGCGGAACGGCCCGCGCGCACGCGTGATGGTGCACACCAGATCAACCGTGTCGCCCGGGCGCACCGGACGCTTAAAGCGCACCTTGTCCAGACTCGTGTAGAACGGCGTCGCGCCGCGCGCTTCCTCATCGCCCATCAGCAGCACGCAACAGTTTTGGGCGAGCATCTCGCACTGAATCACGCCGGGGACCACCGGGTTTCCCGGAAAATGCCCCTGCAAAAAGTACTCGTCACCCGTAATCGTGATCTTGCCGTGGGCCTCGTCGCCCACCAGCTCGGCTTCGTCGAGCAAAAGCATCGGCTCGCGATGCGGCAACAGCTTCTTGAGCTCTTCTTTGTTCATGGATATCACCTATCCGATTCTCATGAGGCAGCTGCCAAACTCCACGAGGTCGCCGTCGGCCACGCAGATCTCGAGCACCTCGCCGTCTGCCTCGGCCGTCACCTCGTTGAGAACCTTCATGGCCTCGATGATGCAGAGGGTCTCGCCGGCCTTGACCTTAGAGCCCGCGTGCACAAACGGCTCGTCGCCCGGCGCCGGGGCAGCATAGAAAACGCCGACCATGGGAGCGGTCACCTCGGTGCCCTTGGGCTCCGGTGCGGCGGCAGGTGTCTGCGCGGCGGGCTCCGGTGCGGCAGGCGCGACTGTGGGAGCCGCAACTGGAGCGGCCATAGCGCTCGGCATGGGCATGGGCACGGCAACCGGCTGTGCGGCGCTCGCGCGCTCGAGTTCGACCGCGGTGCCATCGGGCTCCTCAACGCGCACGCGCGTAAGGCCGCGGTCCTCCATCACATCGGCTATCTCGGCAAGTCTTTTGGAATCCATGCTCTAGCTCCTCGTATATCTACGCAGCGCGATGGCGGCGTTGTGCCCGCCAAAGCCTAGGTTGGTCGAAAGCGCCCAGGTAAGGTCGGCGCGAACTGCGCGATTGGGCGTGTAGTCAAGATCGCAGGCGGGATCGGGCGTGCGGTAGTTAATGGTCGGCGGCACCACGCCCTGCTCGAGCGCCATGGCGCAGGCCATGACCTCGATGGCGCCCGTGGCACCGATCATGTGGCCGGTCATCGACTTAGTCGACGAGACGTGCGCGGCGCGCGCCGCATCCTCGCCAAGCGCACGCTTAATGCCCGCCGTCTCGGACGAATCGTTGAGCTTGGTCGATGTGCCGTGGGCATTGATGTAGAGACCCTCGGATGGCTTGACGTCGCCCTCGGTCACCGCCAGCGATATCGCGCGGGCAATGCCGGCAGCCTCGGGATCAGGGCTCGTGATGTGATAGGCATCATCGGTGTTGCCGTAGCCCACGACCTCGGCATAAATGTGCGCACCGCGCGTCTGCGCATGTTCCATGCTCTCGAGCACGAGCACGCAGGCGCCCTCGCCCATCACAAAGCCGTCGCGGTCTGCATCGAACGGACGGCAGGCCGTCGCGGGATCGGGGTTGGTGGTCAATGCGCGGCAGGACGTAAAGCCCGCAACGGCATCGGGGATAATTGCAGCCTCGGCGCCGCCCGCGAGGATCGCGTCGGCATAGCCGTGCTTGATGGCGCGGAACGCCTCGCCCACCGCATGGGCCGAGGTGGCGCACGCGGTCACCACGGGCAGGGTCGGCCCCTTTGCTTTGTGACGGATTGCGATATTGCCCGATGCCATGTTGGGGATCATCATCGCGATCATGTAAGGCGATGCGCGGCGGGGCCCACGTTCGGCAATCGTATGGACGTTGTCGACGAGCGTCGTCATGCCGCCCACGCCCGAGCCCACGTAGACGCCCAGGCGCTCGCGATCGATGGCGCCTTCGACATCAAAGCCCGCATCGTGCATAGCCTCGTCCGAAGCCGCCATCGCAAACTGAACGCAGGGGTCCAGATGCTTTGCATCACGCTTGCCAAAGTACTCGTTGCCGTCAAAGCCCTTGACCTCGGCCGCCACCTTGACGGCAAACGCATCGGTATCGAAGTGCGTGATCGGGCCGATGCCGCACGTGCCGGCGCACATGGCCGCCCAGGTGGCAAGCGCCGTGTTGCCGAGCGGCGATACGGCACCTATGCCGGTGATTGCAACTCTCTGTTCCATCATGGTCTCCTCATCCAAGCCGTTCTTCGGCCCTGATTTCTACATCGCCATTCCGCCGTCAACGCGTACAACCTCGCCCGTAATGTAGGAAGCCGCATCGCTCGCCAAAAAGCGCACCACGCCGGCCACTTCCTCGGGGCGCGCCATGCGCTTAAGGGGAATCTGCTCCTCGGTTGCCGCACGAACCTTTTCCGAAAGCTTTGCCGTCATATCGGTCTCGACAAACCCGGGGGCGACCGCGTTCACTCGTACACCGCGGGGCGCAAGCTCGCGCGCCACCGCCTTGGTCAGGCCGATCACGCCCGCCTTGGAGGCAGCGTAGTTGGCCTGCCCGGCATTGCCCATCAGGCCCACAACCGAGCTCATGTTGATGACGCAACCGCCGCGCTGGCGCATAAAGGTCTTGGTGAGTGCGCGCGTCGTATTGAACGTGCCCTTGAGATTGACATCGAGCACGCGGTCGAAGGCATCGTCACCCATACGCATGAGCAGGCCGTCGCGGGTGATGCCAGCGTTGTTGACGAGCGCCCAAATGGAGTCAAAGTCGTTGAGGACCGCTTCCACGCACGCGTTGACGGCAGCGGAGTCGGCCACGTCGCATTGATATGAGCGCGCCGTGGCGCCAGCCGCCTCGCAGGCGTCGCACGTCTCGCGCGCCGCATCGACGCTGCCGGCATAGACGACGGCGATATCGTAGCCATCCTCCGCCAGACCGATAGCGCAGGCGCGGCCGATACCCCGCGAGCCGCCCGTGACCAGTGCCACGCGACGTGAGTCGTTGCGCTCGAGCGCGCCATTGTTCAAGTTGCCCATGTCATTCCTTTCGGGTTACAGCCCTGTGGACTATGCGAGCTCGTCGGCAATAGCTGCGACCTGCTCGGCCGTCTCGCACGAATACACACGAACGTCGCTCAACGTACGCTTGATCAGGCCGGACAGCGTTTTGCCGGGGCCGACCTCAATAAATGTGTCGATGCCTTGATCCTGCAGAGCATGCAGCGTATCGACCCAGCGCACGGCATTGCTCACCTGATTGGCCAAGACATCCGATGCCGTCTGGGGGTCCGCCGGATAGGGCGCCGCTGTCATATTTGCCAAAACAGGAATGAGCAACGGGGACGGCGCGTGACCGGCCTCAATATATGCGGCAAGGCCACAGGTCGCCTCGGCCATATAGGGGCTATGAAATGCACCCGACACCGCGACCTTCATGGCGCGGCCGCCAGCCTCTTTTACTAGGACGTCGAGGGTCTGCAGCGCATCGGGCGCTCCGGCCACAACCGTCTGCTGGGGACTGTTGTAGTTGACCGGCCAGCAGTCCTCGCCGGCCTGCGCAGCCAGGTTCTCGACTTGCGCAGCATCAAGTTTGATGACGGCGCGCATGCCGCCAGGGTGACGCTCGGCCGCCGTGGCCATCAATGCCGCGCGCTCACACACGAGCTCAAAACCCGCTCGCGTATCGAATGCCCCCGCAAAGCTGAGTGCAGCGACCTCGCCCAGCGAGAATCCCGCACAGGCGGCAGGCACCACGCCGCGCTCGCGCAGGGCGACGGCGACAGCCAAGTCGTGCACGAACACGCAAGGCTGCGTGTTCTCGGTCTGCGAGAGCTCCTCCTTGGAGGCGCTCCGGCACTGCTCGCTCGTCCCCGGGCGCACCTCATCGGCAATGACGAACACCTCGGCGGCCGCCGGCGATGTCTCGATCAAGTCGACGCCCATCGCGGGGTGCTGGGCACCCTGGCCGGCAAACAAAAACGCTACGCCACCCATGCGCACGCACCCTTCAGGACGTGCTCGGCGCCATCGACCAGGTCGTCAACGATTTCGCGTGCGCTCTTGCGCTCGTTGACCATGCCGGCAATCTGTCCACACAAAAACGAACCCTCTTCGTAGTTGCCGTCCTTGGCGGCCTTACGCAGCGCACCGGTTCCCATAGCACCGAGCTCCTCGGCACTCGCACCGGAACCCTCGCTCTTGGCATAGGCGTTGGTGAAGGGGCTCTTGAGGGCGCGCACTGGATGCCCCGTCGAGCGACCGGTCGCACGCGTCGAAGTGTCGTTGGCCTTCAGGACCATCTCTTTGTACTGCTCCGAGACGGTGCACTCATTCGCAACGAGAAAGCGCGTACCCACCTGGACGCCGGCTGCGCCCAGCATAAAGGCAGCCGCCACGCCGCGGCCGTCGGCAATACCGCCGGCGGCCACGACGGGAATGTCGACCGCATCGACGACCTGCGGCACCAGTGCCATCGTCGAGGTCTCGCCAATATGGCCGCCCGATTCGGTACCCTCGGCAACAACCGCCGTGGCTCCACGACGTGCCACGAGGCGCGCCAGCGCCACCGAGGCAACGACCGGGATGACCTTGATGCCCGCCTCGTTCCACGCCTTCATGTACTTGGTGGGATTGCCGGCACCCGTCACGACGACCGGTACTCGCTCGTCAATCACAACCTGGGCGACCTCGTCGGCGAACGGGCTCATGAGCATGACGTTGACGCCAAAGGGCTTATCCGTCCTGGCGCGCAGCTTATGAATCTGGTCGCGAAGCCAGTTGGCGTCGGCGTTCATGGCCGCGATGATGCCTAAGCCACCCGCCTCGGACACTGCGGACGCCAGCGAGGCATCGGCAATCCAGGCCATACCGCCCTGGAACACGGGCTTTTCGATGCCGAGCAGATCGCAGAGAGGAGTCTTGAGCATCTCTACTTCTCCAATGCCGCCTCGACCGTATCGGCGAACTCGCCGACCGTCTTGGGGTTCTCCTCGGTATCGAGCTGGATGCCAAACTCGTCCTCGACGGCGACGAGGATCTCGACGGTGCCCAGGCTGTCGAGACCAATCTCCTCGAGCGTGGACTCGGGCTTCATCTCAACGTCGTCAAGACCAGCGGTCTCGCGGATAACGTCGCAAACGCGCTCGAAGGTCTTCTGATCTGCCATGGTAGTTCTCCTTTGGTTGTGCCCTAGGGCGTTTTTATTTCCTATGTGCGACTACTTCCAACGAAGCAGATAGCCACCTATATCCAGACCGGCGCCAAATCCAACCAAGGCGATCGTGTCGCCCGTGTGAAGTGCACCGGCGTTTGCCAGCCGGTCGAGGGCAAGCGGAATGCATGCGCTCGAAATGTTGCCGGTCTCGCGCAACGTGCGAACCACACGCTCGTCCGGCACGCCCAGACGCTTGACCGCCTGGCTCAGGATTCGTTCGTTAGCCTGATGTAATACAAAATGATCGATGTCTTCGACCGAAATGCCCGCATCGATCGCAAGCTTATGGACCGTGTCGCAGATGGCGTTGACGCCGAACTTGAACACGCGGCGGCCATTCATGGACAGCACACTCGCGCTATCTGCGGAGGCCTTAAACGGCGACGTACCGACCAGACCGGGAACGCGCAACGTCACGACGTCGGGCGCCGTCGAAAGCTCAACGGCAAGGGGGTTGTCTCCCCCAGCCTCTATCACAGCGGCGCCTGCCCCATCGCCAAAGAGCACGCAGGTGGCGCGGTCTGTCCAGTCAAGCGCGCGCGTCATCTGCTCGGCCGCAACGACAAGCACGCGCTCGGCGCGACCGCGGGCGATATAGCCCTCGGCGACATCGAGCGCAAATACGAAGCCGGCACAAGCCGCCGAGACATCGAAGGCAGGGCACGTCGCGCCTAGTCGCTCAGCAACGGCACACGCCTCAGCGGGAACAAGGTGGTCACCCGTCGTCGTCGAGCAGACGATCAGATCCAGCTGGCTCGCGTCGATTCCGGACACCTGGAGTGCCCGCTCGCTCGCCGCTACGGCAAGGTCGTCAAGTGACTCGGTGGTGCAGACGTGGCGGCTCTTGATACCGGTGCGGGTAAAAATCCACTCATCCGAGGTATCGAGGAACTCAGACAGCTCGTCATTGGAAACACTGCGCTCAGGAAGCGCCGAGCCTGTTCCAAGAATCGTGAAACCCATCACTAGCCTCCTTTGAGTTGTTGACGTGTTTACATCGACCAAGAGAGGATAGCGCATTTTAGTCGTTGTTGACGTGTTAACATTAAATTGTCCAAATGCGACAAAGGCTTCACATTGTGTCTATCTCTCGACACCATTACGCGATTGCCTTATTACCTTAGGAGGTACCAGCTGTTATGGATTTACGTTTAACAGTGGTCGACGTAACCGGATCGACCAACGATGACCTGCTCGAAGCAGGAAAACAGGGAGCGCCGCACGGCACAGGACTTGCCGCCCGGGCTCAGACAGCAGGACGCGGTCGACGCGGGCACAAGTGGGACTCAACCGCCGGCAACCTATTGCTTTCGATTGTCCTGCGTCCATGCGTTAATCCCGCAAAGTACTCTGGTCTTGCCGCCGTCAGCGGCCTAGCGGTGCTCGAGGCACTCGAAAAACAGGGTCTTGCAAACGAGATTGGCCTCAAATGGCCCAACGACCTGGTCGCGCGTGGACGCAAACTCGGCGGCATTCTGGTCGAGGCCGCACGCGACGCTGACGGCGGCCCCTTTGCGGTCTGTGGCATCGGCGTTAACGTGAACTATGTGCCCGCGGAGGTTCCCGATGGCGGCCTGCCAGCAATCGGCCTGTCAGACCTCAACAAGAACGTTCCCGCCGTCGACATGCTCCTCGATGAGGTCTATCACGCAGTTATAGACGCTGTAGATGCCTGGGCAGAGCGCCTCAACGCCAAGGAAGAAGACGCCGGTCCGCTCGCGCCCGTCCACGACGAATATATCGCTCACCTCAATTGGATCGGGGAAACCGTTATCGCCCGTTCCCCTGTCGGTGACGAGCTGGCACGCGGCATCTTTCAAACGGTCGATGACTTTGGTCGCGCGTGCATCGAAACGGAAGACGACTTGCGATCCTTCCATTTTGAGGAGGCATCGCTGCGTCCCTTGAGCGAATAGGGCGCCGCAACCACCTACTCGGCAGCATTACCCGGCAGTCCAAACCATCATTCAAAACAGAAGGGCCCCGCTACCGTAACGGCAGCGGGGCCCTGTAAGCTATGAGCGATATCGCTTAGAGCTTGATGTCGATGTCGACGCCAGCGGGGAGGTCGAGACGCATGAGCGAATCAACAGTGCCCGAGGTGGGGTCGAGGATGTCGATGAGGCGCTTGTGGGTGCGCATCTCGAACTGCTCACGGGAGTCCTTGTTCACGTGCGGCGAGCGGATAACCGTGTACAGGTTGCGCTCGGTGGGCAGGGGGACAGGACCGGAAACGCGAGCGCCGGTCTTCTGAGCGGTCTCGACGATGAGCTTCGCGGACTGATCGACGACCTCGTGATCATAGCCCTTGAGGCGAATGCGGATCTTCTGGGTAGCCAACTTAAACCTCCAAAGAGTGCGAGAGATGTTCTCGCGGATTACGTAACAGGGAGCTCGAACTTAGGCGTTCTTGCTCATGACCTCGTCCACGATGGACTTGGGCGCGGGCTCATAAGAGTCGAACTGCATCGTGTAGGATGCACGGCCCTGGGTCTGGGAGCGAAGGTCGGTAGCGTAACCGAACATCTCGCCCAGCGGCACCTTGGCACGGATGAGCTTGCTGTTCTTGCGATCCTCCATGCCCTCGATCTTGCCGCGGCGACCGGAGAGGTTGCCCATAACGTCGCCCATGTACTGCTCGGGGGTCTCGACCTCGACAGCCATGATCGGCTCGAGCAGCTGCGGATCGGACTTCTTGAGGGCGTCCTTGATAGCCATGGAACCGGCGATCTTGAAGGCGGCCTCGGAGGAGTCGACCTCGTGGTAAGAACCGTCGAACAGGGTGACCTTAACGTCGAGGACCGGGAAGCCGGCGATAACACCGGTGTTCAGGGCCTCCTGGATGCCCTTGTCGATGGACGGGATGTACTCCTTGGGCACGACGCCGCCGACGATAGCGTTGACGAACTCGTAGCCGAAGCCCTCCTCCATCTTCTCGAGCTTAATGACAGCGTGGCCGTACTGACCGCGACCACCGGACTGACGGACGAACTTGCCCTCAGCCTTCTCGACGTCGTGACCAGCGGTCTCGCGGTAGGCAACCTGGGGCTTACCGACGTTAGCGTCAACCTTGAACTCACGGAGCAGACGGTCGACGATGATCTCAAGGTGCAGCTCGCCCATGCCGGCGATGATGGTCTGGCCGGTCTCGTGGTTGGTGGACACCTGGAAGGTCGGGTCCTCCTCGGCGAGCTTGGTCAGAGCCAGGGACATCTTGTCCTGCTCGGCCTTGGTCTTGGGCTCGATGGCAACGTCGATAACGGGCTTAGCGAACTCGATCTTCTCGAGGACGATCTCCTTGCCCTCGGCGCACAGGGTGTCGCCGGTGGTGGAGTTCTTGAAGCCGACGCAAGCGACGATGTCGCCGGCGGCAGCGTCGTCACGGTCGATACGCTCGGCGGCGTTCATCTCGAGGATGCGGCCGAGGCGCTCGCGCTGACCGTTGGAAGCGTTAACAACGTAGGAGCCGGACTCGGCGCGGCCGGAGTAAACGCGGACGTAGGTGAGCTTACCGACGAACGGGTCAGTCATGATCTTGAAGACCAGGCCGGAGAAGGGCTCGTCGAAGGAAGGATGACGCTGGATCTCCTCGCCGGTGTCCGGATCGGTACCGGTGACGGCCTCAACGTCGAGCGGGCTGGGCAGGTAGTCGACGACAGCGTCGAGCAGCTCCTGAACGCCCTTGTTCTTGTAGGCGGAGCCCACGAAGACGAGGTTGAGCTCGTTGGCCAGAACGCCCTTGCGCAGAGCGGCCTTAAGCTCCTCGACGGTGAAGTCCTCCTCCATGAGGATCTTCTCCATGAGCTCGTCGTCAAAGCTGGCAGCAGCGTCAAGGAGCTCCTCGCGCTTGGTGGCAGCGATGTCGGCGAACTCAGCCGGGATCTCGTCCATCGGCTCGGGGTAGGTCATACCCTTCTCGTCGGCCTTGAAGTCCCATGCAGTCATGGTGACCAGGTCGATGACGCCCCAGAAGTTGTCCTCGGCGCCCATCGGAACCTGAGCGGCCACGGCGTTAGCGTCGAGACGATCCTTCATGGTCTCGATAGCGTTGAAGAAGTCAGCGCCCACGCGGTCATACTTGTTGATGAAGGCGATGCGGGGGACGTTGAAGGTAGAAGCCTGACGCCAAACGGTCTCAGACTGGGGCTGAACGCCGGCAACGGCGTCGAAGACGGCGACAGCGCCATCGAGGACGCGCAGGCAGCGCTCGACCTCGGCGGTGAAGTCAACGTGGCCCGGGGTGTCGATGATCTGGATGCGGTAGTCCTTACCGTCCTTGTTCCAGAAGCACGTGGTAGCAGCGGAGGTAATGGTTACGCCGCGCTCCTGCTCCTGAACCATCCAGTCCATGGTGGCAGCGCCCTCATGGACCTCACCGATCTTGTGGGTCTTACCGGTGTAGTAAAGAATACGCTCGGTCGTGGTGGTCTTACCGGCATCGATGTGGGCCATGATGCCGATGTTACGGGTATCGGAAAGCTTGTACTTAGGCTTAGCCATGTTAGTTCCTTACCTTAACTTACCAACGATAGTGAGAGAACGCGCGGTTGGCCTCGGCCATCTTGAAGACGTCCTCACGCTTCTTGACGGAAGCGCCCAGGCCGTTGGAAGCGTCGAGAATCTCGTTGGCGAGACGCTCGGCCATGGTCTTCTCCTTACGAGCGCGGGAGAAGTTGACGATCCAGCGGATACCCAGAGCGGTGGAACGACGGGAGTTGACCTCCATCGGGACCTGATAGGTAGCGCCACCGACACGCTTGGGCTTAACCTCGAGCGTGGGCTTGACGTTGTCCATAGCCTTCTTGAAGGTAGCGAGAGCGTCGCCACCCTCGGACTTCTCGGCAACGATCTCGAAAGCGGTGTAAACGATGCGCTCAGCGGTGGCCTTCTTGCCGTCAAGAAGGACCTTGTTGATGAGCTGAGTCACCAGGCGGTTGTTGTAAACGGCGTCAGGCTGAACCTCACGACGATTAGCTGCTGCACGACGCGGCATGTGAAATCTCCTTAAGTGTCTACCGTGCGGCGCTTAGGCGGCACACGGCGAAAGTATCAAAACGTTATCTGGCTTATTTAGCCTTGGGGCGCTTAGCACCGTACTTGGAACGGGCCTGCATACGGTTCTGGACCGGAGCAGCGTCGTAGGCGCCACGGATGACGTGATAACGGACACCAGGGAGGTCACGGACACGACCGCCGCGGACGAGCACGATGGAGTGCTCCTGCAGGTTGTGGCCCTCACCCGGGATGTAGGCAGTAACTTCGATGCCGTTGACAAGGCGAACACGGGCAACCTTACGAAGAGCCGAGTTAGGCTTCTTGGGGCTCGTGGTGAAGACGCGGGTGCACACGCCGCGCTTCTGGGAGTTGTGCTGCAGAGCAGCGTTCTTGGACTTCTTGGGCACGGAACGACGGCCCTGGCGAACCAGCTGGTTAATAGTAGGCAAAGCGTACTCCTTCTCGAATGATTCCAGCTTTCTGTAAAGTGCAACGGCTTGAATCGAGGGGTCAGCATCCCCCTACGAAACACGCAGTTCGATAGGATACGTGGCGTTAGCTGTGCCGTCAACAGACCACGCCGCCGGGCGTATCCCAAAATGAGCACATTTCCGCAAAGCCTACACAAAAGGAATCCCTTTCTGTGCGCGGGGGCGGATTCCCGGCCCGGGCGGCCCGGTCCGGGAATCCGACGTGCTCGTTGGGGCAACGTTCCCTGCCAAAAAGGGACAGGTTTATTTTGGTCGGTTTTATCTGGGGAAACGTCGCGCTCCAGCGGTAATCTGCTCTCATCTGTCGCATGGAAATCGGCGGCGCTTTCGGAAGTAAATCGCTCGCTTTAACCGCCCATTTACCGCAAAAGAGGCCGCTTCCCCTAGTAGGAAGCGGCCCCAAATCTTACGAATAGACGATGGTAAAGGGTACTTCTGTTTCGGTCTCTCCTGTTGACGTGCACCTCGTGCCCTCAAGCGTTACTGAGACCACTTGGTCGACATCGATCAACTTCGTTGGCACCCAGATGTTCTCTCCGCTATTGCGCGCATAAGAAAAATATAAGTTGAACACCCCTGCGTCGTCATCTTCGATAATCTGCTCCGATCCATCCTTGTAGCTGACGGTCAGCTTATTATCAACTGCTTCATAGCCCAGATCATCGATGTGTGTCTGGATAGAAAACGGGCTGATCTCGAGAGGCGAGTCATCGGAGCGGAGTTCCTTTGTATCGACGTACGCTCCAACGCTAAACTCGGGCGTCGATGCCTCGAACGGCTTCGCATCCTCGCCTTCGCCCTCGGTCCACGAGATATTCCAGGTGACCGCATGTTGAAAACCTCGCTCGCGATCCATAGAAGCAAAGTACATCGTGCCATTAATGACAGTATCGCTTGATGTGTCCTTATCAATTGTGCAGCGCGTATCAGCCCATTCCTCGCCGAAGTTCATGCTGGGCGTACCGATGCCTTGTTCTTCTTCACCATAGAGAACAAGTTCGCCTGTCTCTGCTGCCGGCTTGTAGTAGTTAACGCCATTTGGATTGGACAACGTAAACGTCACGGCTCCGCAGCCGTTTTGGTCAATAGCCATCTCATGGATATCGAGCGTATAGCCATTACCCTCGACGGACAGATCAACCTTATGGACTGCGCCCTCCAGGCTTTGGGGCGCGATACCGTCACCAAACTCTCTGGTGTAGGTATATTGAGTCCCCGATGAGCCACCGTTGGTCCAGGTAATGGAATCC